>CAZWNM010000037.1:0-9558 GCA_964635765.1 uncultured Planctomycetaceae bacterium
TCGGCCACTTGGGCGGGACCGGTCGAGCCGAAGCTGACCATCGCGGCCACCGCTTTCTCGGGTCCAAGCACGTCGTACACGCTCGCATCCAAGTCGGGCTGCGCCTCACGGAACTCCTCCAACGACAAATCGCTCAGCCGCACGCCGCGATCGAGCGCCTTGCGCACCAGCCGGCCGACCAGCCCATGCGCGGTTCGCTGCGGAACGCCGCGGCGAATCAAATACTCCATCAACGTCGTCGCGTCGAGGTGTCCGCGATCGAGCCGCGCGGCGATGGCCGCCCGACGCAACTCCGCCCCGGCCACCAGCGGCGCCGCCAGTTCCAACGACGCGCTCACTGTGTCGAATGCATCGAACAGCGGCGGCTTGTCCTCCTGAAGGTCACGATTATAGGCAAGCGGCAGCCCTTTGACCAACACCAATAGCGTTTGCAAATCGCCGATCGTTCGCGCGGTTTTTCCGCGAATCAGTTCCAACACGTCGGGATTGATTTTCTGGGGCATGATCGACGAGCCGGTGCAAAACGCCTGCGGCAATTTCAGGAATCCGTACTCGTCGGTCGACCAAAGAATCCACTCTTCGGCCAGCGTGCTCAAATGTTCGGCGATCACGGTCAACGCGAAGGTGAATTCCAGGGCGAAATCGCGGTCGCTCACCGCGTCGAGGCTGTTGGCGGCGACGCCGTCGAAGCCGAGCCGCGAGGCAACCTCCGTCCGATCGATCGGCAAACTGGTTCCGGCCAGCGCGGCGGCCCCCAGCGGCAAAACATTCACCCTGCGGCGGCAATCGGCCAATCGCAGGCGGTCGCGCTGGAATTTTTCGCAATAAGCCAGCCAATAGTGAGGGGCCAAAACAGGCTGGGCACGTTGAAAATGGGTATAGCCGGGCAAAATCACGTCGGCGTCGGCGTCGCAGCGGCCGACGAACGCCCTTTGCACGGCCAACAGCCGCCCGTCGATCTGGTCGATGGCCCAGCGGGTCCAAAGCCGGAGGTCGGTGGCCACTTGGTCGTTTCTGCTTCGGGCGGTATGCAACTTCCGGCCGACATCGCCGAGTCGGTCGATGAGCGCCTGCTCGACGTGCATGTGAATATCTTCGAGTTCGGTCCGGAACGAAAACCGGCCTTGCTCAATTTCTTGGCGTATTTCCTGGAGCGCCTGCACAATTTTCCGGCACTCGTCAGCGGTGAGAAGGCCGATTTTTTCGAGCATTTGGACGTGCGCCGTCGAACCTTCAATGTCGTGCGCATAAAGGCGGCGGTCGAAGCTCACGCTCTCGGTGAACATTTCGACACGCTTGTCGGTCGCCTGTTCGAATACCCCCCCCCAAGGTTTGTCAGCCACGAAAGACACTCCCTTATTCCCGTCGCCCCAGATCACCGACAAGTTTACCATATCGATAACGAAAATGGCAGCAGGGCATACCACACGGGGGGTATTCGTGGAAACGGTTGGCGGCCATTGTCAGAATTGCCCCCCCCGCTTATACTGCCAAACTGCGGTTTTCGTGCCTGCACCCATGCCCACCCACCTTATTGACGTTTATTTAGCGTGAAACTGAAAACTGACCAGTGACCACTGAAAACTTTCTCCCAACGGAGTCTCGCCATGACCTACTCCCGTCCCTGGATGTTTTGCGGACTCGCCACGATGGCGCTCGGCGCCGTTTTGCTTTGCCAACAAGGATGCCGGCCTAGTCAAACCGGCGAACCGCGGAAATCACAGCCGGAAAAACCGCAACCGGCAACGCCGACGGCCGATGACGGATGGAAAAAACTCTTCGACGGGAAAACGCTCGCCGGCTGGAAAGTGCCGCAAATCGGCGGCGAGGGCGAGGTGCAAGTCAAAGACGGCGCCATTGTCATGGATATTGGCAGCGAAATGACGGCCATCGCTTGGACCGGCAAGATGCCTCGCAATCATTATGAACTTTCGCTGGAAGGCATGAAAATCACCGGCAGCGATTTCTTCTGCACCACGACCTTTCGCGTCGGCGACGAACCTTGCACGCTGGTCGTCGGCGGCTGGGGCGGCTCGCTGGTCGGACTGTCGAACGTCGATGGCCGCGATGCTGCGGCAAATCCCACCACGACGTACTTGGCGTTCGACGAGAACCGTTGGTATCGCGTGCGAATTCGCGTGACCGACGCGGCCATCGAGGCATGGATCGACGACAAGCAAGTCGTCGATCAGCCGCGAAAGGATCACAAGTTCGGCATTCGGCCCGAGTGCGAGCAGTGTCAGCCCCTGGGCGTTTGCACGTGGAACACAAAGGGCGCCGTGCGAAACATTCAACTGCGCGAGCTTCCGAAAAAATGATCGACGTCGTCCGCATTTTGCGAGAAACCGCGGTCGCCCGGGTGGAATATCATCCGACGTTGACTTCAACCAACGATCGGGCGGCGCAATGTGCGGCCCGGGGCGCGTCGGAATTGCCGCTCCTCGTCGTTGCCGACCGGCAAACCGCCGGCCGCGGCCGCGACGCCAAAACGTGGTGGACCGGGCAGGGTTCGCTGGCATTCAGCCTTTTGGTCGATGCCGAAACCGTGGCGGCCGACGAAAGCCGCTCGCCGCTCGTGGCGCTGGCCGTCGCCGTGGCCGTGGCTGAAACGGCCGCGACGGTGATGCCTTCGCATCCGGTCGGCATCCGCTGGCCGAACGACGTGGTTGTCGGCGTTTCGGAACAAACCGGCGAACGCAAACTTGCCGGCATTCTCGTCGAAGTTCTGCCCAATCGCCGACATGTCATCGGCATCGGCCTGAATGTGAACGACGCCACGGCCGACGCGCCGGCGGAGTTGCAAGGCAAGCTCGCTACGATTTTCGACGTGACCGGCCGGCGATACAATCAAACCGACGTGCTGGTCGATCTGTTGCGGCGATTGTTCGACTGGTTCTCTCGATTGTGCGGCGATTCCAAAGCGGTTGCCGATCGAGCGA
Organism: uncultured Planctomycetaceae bacterium; assembly: GCA_964635765.1. GTDB lineage: Bacteria > Planctomycetota > Planctomycetia > Pirellulales > Thermoguttaceae. Next base: position 2,940 of record CAZWNM010000037.1, read on the forward strand.
ATCAACTGTGCATGCAGCACGATCGAATGCTGACGTTGCAATGGGGCAAGCGAAGGACGCTCGGTCGTTGCCGCGGCATCGCGGCCGACGGTTCGCTGTTGTTGGAAACTTCAGCCGGCGTCGAGAAGTTTTGTTCCGGCTCCGTGGTGGAGGCGTAGGGAATAGTTGTCAGTTATCCGTATTCAGTTTTCAGTCGCCACTATCCGCGATCAACGACCCGTCTATGTCCGACGCTTTCTCAAAACTGGATGTTGAGGCAGTACGCCGATTGCAGGGGGCCGACCGGCAGCCGAGCTTGCGCGACTATCTCGATCTGATGCGCATTCCCAATGTGTTCACCGCAATGGCCGACGTGGTGATGGGCTTTCTTTTCGCGCAATCGGTCGGTTGGCAATGGCACGCCCGATGGGATTTTTGGACGCTGCTGGCGCTGGTGGCCGCGTCGAGTGCGCTTTACACGGCCGGCATGACGCTGAACGACGTGTTCGACGCCGAACTCGACGGCCGCGAACGACCGGAACGGCCGATTCCTTCCGGACGGGTGCTGTTCGACGCCGCGCAACGCCTCGGGTGGCGATTGCTTTTTTTGGGCGTCATTTTGGGCGCTTGCACGGTGTTTTTCACCGGCAACCTGCGGGCGGGCGCGACGGCCGCGCTGCTGGCCGCGACGATCGTGCTTTACGACGCATGGCTCAAGCGAACGCCGCTTGGACCGGCGGCGATGGGCGCGTGCCGCACGTTGAATATCATGCTGGGAATGAATGCCGTCGATGCGCCGCTGCACGCGGAACACTGGCTCGTGGCCGGCGGCATCGGCGTTTACATCGCCGGCGTGACGTGGTTCGCCCGGCGCGAATCGCAACGAAGCGGACGCGTGCAACTGACGCTTTCGCTCGCGGTCATGCTTTCCGGCATCGGCATGTTGTCGCAATTGCCGCGGCATTCCGAGCGTTTGGTCGAACTGTTGCAAAAAGAGCCCGAGCGATGGTATATGCTGACCGGCGCGCTGGGGCTTTTGATTACGTGGCGATGCTTTCGAGCGGTGATGGACCCGGTTCCGTCGCGCGTTCGCGCGGCGGTGGCCCATTGCATTCTTTCCCTGGTGATGCTCGACGCAATTTGTTGTTTTTCCGTTCGCGGCGTCGCCTGGGCATGTTTGATTTTCGCGTTTTTCTTGCCCTCGGCATTGCTAGGCCGTTGGATCAAGATGACGTGAGCGAACGAGGGCTAGTCGTTTTTCGCTTTCGCCGCCGCGCGCTTTTCGACCAAGTTCTTTAATTGCGCGGATTGCTCCGGCGTCAGAAGATCCTTGATTTTTTTCACCATCTCCCGTTGCGAAGCGACGATGCCCTGGTTGAGTTCTTGCATCTTCGCTATTTGCTCGGCGGTAAGTTTTATCGCATCGCTGACGGCCTTGGCGACTTCCGCCCGGTTCGTTTTGCCGGCGGCGACGGCCGACTTGATGGTTTCATCGCGGATTTGCTTTTGCTCGGCGGTCAGCACGGCATCCATCTTGCGGCCGACCTCTTTCACCTTTTTGCTGAACTCCTCGGTCAACTCGTTCACCTTCGCCTTCTGTTGGTCGGTGAGGTTCAACCGATCGAGCATCTCCTTGAGCGGAATAGCGACGGTGCGGGCGGCCGGTTTGTTCTCCCCTTCTTTTTTTTCGTCGGCGAAACGATTGCAGCCTATGCCCGCCAAAAAAATCAATGCCAGAACCGCGAATGCGTTTTTCATTAGAAAAGCCTTAAAAAAATCCCCGTCACAACAGCCGTGGCCGAGATTGCGAGCATTAGTTTACCACAGTGAAAAACCCGATGTAAGCCACCCGAACGGGTGGTTTTGGCGGCTATTCCGACGTCCGTGGAGGCTTATTGGCGTGCTTAAAACGGGCGTAATGCGAACCGCGAGGTTCTTCTTTTGCTTACGACAATCGCGGTCGAATGTTCTCCGTGTAAAGCTGGGCCGCCGAAAGCCCTCGGCTCTGAAAACCCTTGAGTTGCTCCAACGAGTCCTCGGAAATCATCACGTTGGTCGGCACGTACTTGAGCCGCGTATCCAAGCTCGTCGCAATATGAGCGGGGAAATCGGGCGCAAAACGTTTGCGATAGTTCGGCAAATACGTATCCAGCGATTCCTCCATCGACATGCCCGACCGCTCGATCTCCTTCAGGGCGTCGGGGCTGAAAATGTCGGCCAGGGTTCCGGTGGTCGTCTCGGTTTCGGTGGCCCAAACGATCTTCGGCAGCAAGTGGTTGAACGGATAGGGATAGCGGCACGCTTGGATCGATACGTCGATGATCTGAAACGGCGGCGCAACGACCCAACGGTACGAGCAATCGAAGGGCTTCCCGTATTGCATGTTGATCGACCAGAACGAAAAGGGCTCGAAGCTGGAACTGGGCGAAAAATTGATGGTCAGCGCTCCGCACGCCACGTAATTCCAAATGCCTTCGCGTTCGAGAATGCGCGACATGACCAGCGGGGCCTCGGCGTGCGCCTGTTCGCTTCCGTCGGCCTTGAGCGCCAATTGCACTTCCTCGGCGACGACGTGAATGACCGGCTCCGCGTGTTCCACGTAGCCCATGTCGTAGGGCCGCCATTGGACGAACCGAGCGTAGTTGTCCAAATAGTGCGGAACCTGTTGTTCGCGGCGAATAAATGCGCGATCTTCATAAAAACCTGGCTCGTCGGGCGAGATTCTCGCGGCCGCGAATTCCTGTTCCAACTGATCGAGGTCACTCTCTGCCGTTAGCGTCATGATTTGAATTCTCTTTCGAGTCGATGGGCGGTGTTTGAGACAATGCGACCGCTTACTGTCTTGTGCGACGAAAAATACCCTAGAAAAACATAGCTTGGCAAATGCAAATGCAACCGGAATTTGTGCAGAATTGGATGCCGAAAACATCGCCGTCGCCGTAGACGCCGATGTGGCCAGGCAGTTCGGAAATTGACGAAAATGCCGCCCGACGTCCGGCCGGGCAGAAATAGGGCAAAGCCGGTCGAACCGGGGCCGAATCAACCGGCATTTTCGGCACAATCGCTCCCTACAATCACACCATGCTTCGTACTACAACCGCCCGTGAATTCGGCTTCTCATATTTTGCCTATTGCCCCTACATAACCTATCTTTGTAGCGGTAGGTTGCACGGGATGCGTAAATACCACCACACGGGATTGCGTGCCATAACCATTGCGAGGGCAATTGATGCAGAACCGTGAAAGATGATTCCTGACGCCGTCTTCGAGGAGTTCACGCTCCGGCCGGCAAATCGGGATCGCTTTCACATGACGCCGCCTGAAATCGTTTCTAACAGCCAAAGATGCACATCGAGATGAGTACCGATCCTGAGTTTTCCCTCCAATCTGAACAGATTTTCACTCCGGAAGTTCCCGTGGCGCCGGCGTCGGTCGATCGTCAAATGACGGAACTCCACACGTTGCTCAGGGAGTTGGAGACCATGACGGCGGCGAGCGACATTTTGCCGCCGGTATTCGGCGCAATCGTCGATCAACGGCTGGTGCAAGTTCGATTGGGCGTGGCCGCCGGCCTGTTCGCGGCATTGCAATGCAAAAACGCGGCGACGGCCGTGCGCTCGCTGCGCGTGGCGTTGAGCTGCTCGAGTTGGGCCGCGCGGTTGGGGGTGTCCGACGCCGAACGCGACGCCGTCGAAGTCGCCTCGCTGTTGCACGACATCGGCGTGATTGGCATCCCCGATCGGATGTTGCAGATGTCCGAATCGCCCGACGAAGACGAGGCGGCCACTGTGGCTCGCACGCGGGAAATGAGCGCGGAAATTCTCCGTCGAGGCAGCGCATCGCCGGAAATCTTGGAAATCGTTGAAAACATTTCGGCGTGGTACGACGGCAGCCGTGGCGAATTCGCTGTGAGCGGCGAACGGATTCCGCTTGGCGCAAGAATGATCGCCATCGCGGAAGCGTTCGACGCCATGACGACCGATCACGTGCATCGGCCCGCCCGATCTCGGGAACGGGCGATGATGGAACTGTTCGAGTGCGCCGGCACGCGATTCGACCCGAAATTGGTCGAGCAGTTCAGCGAGCTTTGCCGCGAAGACGCCACAATGACGCGCGGCGAGGCGGCCGCTCGATGGCTGCGGTCGCTCACTTCCGCGACCGCGCTTTCCAGTTGGGCCGAGGGCGACGCGCCGGCCCCGGCGCCCGAGTCGTCCGCCGACACGCTATTTCAGACCCGGCTTTTGAATTCGATGTACGACGCCGTGGCCTTTTTCGACGCCGTCGGCCGCGTCGCCCTGTGGAACCGCGGCGCCGAACGTCTGACGGGCATCGGCGGCGACAGCATTCGCGGACAATTGTGGCATCCGATGCTGTTGGGCATCGCCGACGAGAAAGGCGCCGCGATGGGCGAGGCCGATTGTCCCGTTTTCACCGCGATTCGGTCCGGCGTGCAATCGTTGCGGCGATTAACCATTGTCGGCCGAAACCATCAGCCGATGGCCGTCGACAGCCACGTCATTCCCGTCATCGACCAAAAGGGCGTGACGCACGGCGCCGTCATGTTGTTCCACGACGCCTCTTCCGAAACGTCGCTCGAACAGCGTTGCCAAAGCCTGCACGAAAAGGCCACGAAAGACCCGTTGACTCAAATAGCGAATCGAGCCGAGTTCGACCGCGTTCACGCCATGTTCGTCGCCGCGCATCAGCAGCAAAAAGTTCCCTGCAGCCTGTTGATGCTCGATCTCGACTGGTTCAAATCGGTCAACGACACCTACGGGCATCAGGCGGGTGACGACGTCATCCGAAGTCTGAGTTCGTTGATGAAGAGTTCCTGCCGGCCGGGCGATCTGGCGGCGCGTTACGGCGGCGAGGAATTCGTCATTCTCTACGCCGACTGCAACAACGCCTCGGCCGCCCAGCGCGCCGAGCAAATTCGCAGCGCGTTTTGCCAAATTCCGCAGACGAAAATGCACGGCCAAACGGCGACGGTCAGCATCGGCGTCACGGAGATTCAGCCCGGCGACACGCCCGAAACCATGTTGCGCCGCGCCGACCGAGCCCTGTTGACCGCGAAAGCCAGCGGACGGAACACCGTCGTGCAGCTTGGAACCGGCGTTCAAAGCGAGGCGGAAGAAATGAAGGAGACGACGCGCACCTACAGTCCCACCGGCCAGGGAACTCTCTTCGAGCAAGACCTCGTTACGCCGGTGCCGGCCAAAATGGCCGTTGAAAAACTTCGCGGTTTCGTGGCCGACCATCGGGCGAGAATCATCGCAATCGACGACAGTCACGTCCAACTGGAACTGGACGACAAGCCCGTCAATTATTTGCGGCGTTTGACGGATCGCCCCACCACGTTTCTGCTCGATTTGTGGTTTGAAGAGGAATATTCGTCGGACCGTCGCGATGAAGCCGCAACAACGTCCGCCGCGACGCGGACAAAAATCAAGGTCGTGCTCGGCCTGCGCGACAAACGCAATCGGCGTCATCACGATGTGACCGACCGCGCCCGCGAAATCCTGATCAGTTTCCGCTCCTATTTGATTGCGACGGACGACGCGCCCCATGAGTCGGCCGGCATGTTGAGCCGCATGAAACGCATCCTCAACCCGTGGGCGTTGCCGGGCGGACGGTAGAAGGCGTTTTTTTACGGCCGCAGCACCATCGTCCCGCTCAATCGGCGAATGAGCCGGCGCATTTCCAACACACTGATCGTCGCCAACACCTGCGGAACCGGCAATCCGGTCGTGGCGATGATTCGATCGATCGGCGTGGCCTCGACGCCGACCGCCGCGAGAACTTCCTCCTCCAATTCGTTCAGAAGCAATTCAGCGGCGTGGTGGATGACCCGGCCGTCTTCGCGCGGCGCGGCCTCGACCAGCGGACCGAGTTCCTCCAGCACGTCATCGACCGACTCGACCAACCGCGCGCCGTCGCGGATCAATTGATGGCAGCCGCTCGACACGCGGCTTTCGATGCTGCCCGGCACGGCGAACACCTCGCGGCCTTGCTCCATCGCGTGCCGCGCGGTGATGAGTGCCCCGCTCCGCTGGGCCGCCTCGACGACGATCGTGCCGAGCGACATGCCGCTGATTCTTATCTTGGAGAGTCCGGTTGTCCGCCTTGATCTTCTGTAAGTCTATACACAGTAAAGCGTTACGTCGCTGCTAATTTCTCCGCGTTTCCGTGAAAACCGCCTTAAATAGAACCGTTTAGAGCCAAATGGAACCGTGTCTGCGGGAGACTTGCGGGAGAATTTCACGCCGTTCCACTTGGCCCACTTACCCAGTCTAACAGCTTTGACAGCGGGGTCAAGCCTGCGACTCAGTTGGCGGCGAAGTACACCGCGAACTGGCAGACGCACGCGGAGCATTCAGAGAAGTACGCCAGGCGTCAATGACACTTCAATCCACGCCCGCGACGCGCCGCTCGAAGTCTGCCAGCCCTTACCGCCGCCTTCCCTGCGGACAATTTCCGTGGCCACCTCCCTCATTCCGGGTTATTGTATTTTCCTGTTGAAAAGCCTACTTTGGGGTACAGCTACGGGGTGTTCAAGAGGCGATGGTCTGTTATAATACGCATCACGTAGGCAACGGCGGGAAACCATTATGGGAATGAACTCTCCAGAGGATTTCTTCCG
>CAZWNM010000038.1:0-9454 GCA_964635765.1 uncultured Planctomycetaceae bacterium
GAATCGTCTGTTGGTGCCGCGAAGAGGGCTATTGGTATCTGACCAGCATGGGTCTCCATGCGGCGGGCCTCATCTTGCTGGCGCTCGTTTCGCTGGCGATTCCCCATGCGATGTCGTCCCTCTCGAAGCAAGAAACGCCCGTCGAATTCACGTCGCCCACGCTAAACGCCGCGCCGCCGGCCGTCGTCGTTACTCCGTACGAAATGGGTCCAAAGTTCTATGAGCCGAGCCATCTCGACCTTGCGGCTCTCGAACAGCGGAAAGCGGACAAGGACATGGGGCTGGAGGCGAAATACTATAACGATGAGCCGACTTTCGGAGAATTGGAGGGGAACGCGTCGGGCGACCCGCGTCAAGAGCCGTCTCGAAATTCGGGGCTTGGCGGACTTGCCTACACGAATGTTCACAATTTAACCGGACCCGCGATTGAAAAAGGGTATGGGTTGGGCGCCGGAACTCGCGGCCGCTTGGGCGATGACGGCTACGATTACCGCAGGCACGGTCATAGGAACGGCGTGGGCGGTAGCACGCGGGCGACCGATCGCGCCGTGGTCGCGGCCTTGGATTGGATCGCCCGGCATCAATGCCCCGACGGCCGCTGGATGCTCGATCATCAACACGAGTGCAAAGGCCACGTGTGCAGCGGTCCCGGCGGAGAAAAATCCGACGTTGGCGCAACGTCGCTGGCGCTCTTGCCGATGTTGGGCTGCGGACAAACGCAAGCCACGAAAGGACTTTATCAATCGGCGGTCGCTCGCGGCATCGCTTGGCTGATGAAACAGCAAACTTCAGAAGGCGAAATCTCCGGCAATTGCTCCAAACCGATGTATTCGCACGCCATGGCCGCCATCGTGCTATGCGAAGACTACGGCATGACGCGCAACGAAACCGTCGGCTCGGCCGCGCGCAAGGCGATTAAATACATCGAACTCGCGCAGAACGAATCGACCGGCGGCTGGCGTTATCGGCCGGGCGAGACCGGCGACACTTCGGTCTTCGGCTGGCAAATCATGGCGTTGAAAAGCGCTCGACTGGCAGGGATGGCCACGGAATCGACCGTTTGGGACAACGCCCAAAAGTGGCTGCGGTCGGTGGCCAAGGGCGAACATTTGGGCCTCTATTCCTATCAGCCGTACGATCCCGTGACGCCCTCGATGACGGCCGTCGGGCTGCTTTGCCGCCAATACCTCGGCGCCGATCCGAAAGACTTGAACATTTTGGAGAGCAAGCACGCGCTGTTGGAAAACCTGCCTAACAACGAGGTCGGCCGCAACACGTATTACTGGTATTACGCAACGCTGGCGATGCACAACTTCGCCGACAGCGACTGGGATACATGGAATCGTGTGATGCGGCGGGTTTTGATCGACTCGCAAGACCGCCGCGAGGGCGAATGCTCCCAGGGAAGTTGGGATCCCGCGAAACCGACGGCCGACGCCTGGGGGCAAAACGGCGGGCGGCTGATGACGACGTGCCTGAACACCTTGACGCTCGAAGTCTACTATCGCTATCTGCCGCTTTTTAGAACCGACGAGCTTGTGCCCGCGCCCACGCCGGCGGCGCAAATGGGATTTGTGCAACCCACGGATGAAAAAGGAAAAAAACCAAAAAAATAGGGCCGGAACGGCGGCCTGTACGGAACCCGCGCTACTTTTCGGCCGAAGCTTCGGCCGCCCGCTTCGAGATATCGACGTAGGCGTATTTGCCCCCGTTTTGCGAAGCCAAGACGGCTAGAAAACTCTCGCCTTCCGGCTTTGGACCCGAGCCGAATTCAATCGTGTGGATGATGACGCCGGCCGCCAAACGGCGTATGAGCTTGAACTGCTCGGGCGTGAATTTCGGCTCGTCGCCGTCGGTCAGCAAAAAGATTACGTCGGGCTGCAAATTGATGGCCAACCGCAACGCGGCTTCATGGTCGGTGCCGCCGGCCGCGGTGATCGAATCGAGAAACCTCGCCGCTCGATCCTTGTTTTCTTCCGTGGCAAACGCAAGCCGATTGGCGTTGCCGGTCGGATTGAACAGCGACGCTTTGTCGTTGTAGAAAACGATTTGGAACTGGTGAACGGAATCGAGGTTTTTCAGGCTTTCGATCAGTTCCGCCTTGACGGCTTTCAGCGATTCGCGGCCGCGCCAGCCCATACTGCCGGAACGATCGAGCACGTAAACGAACTTGTATCCCTCGCCGACGATGCCGAAGAAGCTGGTTTTGCCTTTACCGTCCTCTTTCGGCGCGATGGAAAAGCCGAGACCCTCGAATGCGTTGCTCGCCGCGGGAACCGGACGTTCCGGCGGTTCCTTTTTCGGCTCGGCGGCCGAAAGGCTGAATACCGCGAACGCAACCGCGGTCGCCGCCAACATCGTCGCTCGGAAACCGACGGCAGGGAAACGACAATGAAAAGCGACTTGCCCGGTCATCGGTTTTGCCTCGCTATCGCGCCTACGTTTATTTTTCGTCCGGCGAGCGGCCTTGCAACGTGATCACTCGGTCGAGCAGCACTTTGTATCGGGCGACGTTATCGGGGCCGTTCAACTTGGGATTAAGAATCAAGACCGATTTCAGCACTTTTTCGGCGGTATTCGCCCGCTCCATCACCACGGCCTTGTCGTTGCTCTTTTCGGCTTCGCGCATCAGGCACGAGGCTGCGTGATAAGTAACATCGTAGTATTCCGCCGGCGCGGGGCTAATGTTCGGCAACATGTTTCGTAATCTGGCCCAATGACCGATGGCCTCCCTGAAGCGAGCGGGGTCTTTCTCGGCTAAACCTTCCAAAATATATCCCTTCTCCATCAAAGGTTCCAGCGCGCGGGGATGCGTCTTGAGCAATTGATCGATTTGCGTCAGCGCTTCCTCGTAATTTCCTTGTTTGCGAAGCAGGCCGGCCAACTGCGAGTGAACGCGGGTAAGGCCTTTCTCGGCCGTTCGAGCAAACTCCGGATCGCGGGCGGCACGATCGAGAATCTTCTTGTATTCCTCGCCGGCGTCCGCCGTTCGATTGACGGCGCTTAGCGCGTCGCCGAGAAATACCATGCCGGCAAGCGATATTTCTTGGCGCGCAGCCAACTTGCCCAAAAACTTGCCGAGCATCTGTTCGAGGTCGGCCAGTTTTTTCCTGGCCGTGACAAGCTCGTCGCTCCTGTTGCCGTGCTCCAATTCCGTGATGAGTCCGACGGCCTTTCTCCGTTCAAGGTCCAGCCGTTCGGCGAAACCAACCAGCACGGCGTCGGTCTTGGGATGGTCGGGGCCGATGTCGAGCAGCACGGAGCCGACCTCGCCGGCTTTTTCGACTTCGTCCAAAGCGGCATACGTCTGCAGGGCTCCGCGAAAAACGCCGATCATCGATTCGTCGAACGATTGTTTCCCGTTCTCCTTGAAAACGTCGACCAAATCCTGAAACAACGGAGCAGCTTCCTTCATTTCGCCCGCGTCAAGGTAAATATCGGCCAGCAAAAGCTGCGACTCGGCAAAGTATTCCGGCAGCGGCTTACCGGGTTCTCTCTGCTTTTCGAGCACTTCCAAGCCGGCTTTCAACTGTGCGACGGCCTTCGCGCGGTCGGCCGCCATTTGTTGTTGATCGCATTCTCCGGCCGGCTTTTTCTTCTGCTCCCAATAAAGCGATGCGTGGATTTGACCGGCGCGATACATCGCCAACGGATATCGCTCGGATTTCGGACTGACTTTATCGAAAACCTCGACGGCGTCGCGGACCTTGCCGAGGCTATATTGCACGTGGGCCACCGCCATCCGCGCGTCGTCGGCCTCGGGGCGGGCGGGCCAATTGTCCTCGACGACCTTCGCCTGTTCGGTCAATTTCGCCAGCGCGGCGGGCCGCTTGTCTTCCGCGGCGTCGGCATAGATGGCCATCGCCACGTTGACGGCCAACGATGCCGCCAACGACGTAGACGGGATGTCTTTCCGCACGACCTTTTTTGCGGCGTCATCGTAAACGACCTCGGCGAGCAAAGCGAGGCACTCGTCATAATTCTTCTTTTTGTACAAGCCGACGGCCAACCGCAGTTGCGATTTGCACAACCCTTCGACGGCGGCGTGAATCTTCATTTCATCGGGCCGCCCTTTTTTTCCGGCAAGTTCGATGGCCTTGCGATAAGCGTCGCGAGCCTGCTCCAACTGATTGTCGTCCAGAAAGGCATCGCCCTGGGCGACGGCGTCTTCATAGTTGACGGCCTCGACGACGGCGCCGGACGACGCTTGGCCGGCGGCGGCGTTCGAGAGTTGACGGCGCAACTGGACCGCCTCCTGATGATGCGGACCACTAACGCCCGCCATGTCTTTGAGAATGCGTTTGGCCTCGAAAAGACGCCTTGTTTTTTCCGTGGCATTCGCGTTTTCGGCCGCGGCGATCAGCGCCTTCGCCATTTCCAAGGCGACGCCCTGATAGCCGTCAGTCCTTTGCGAGCCGTCATGTTCCTTCAACCACGCTCTGGCTTCCTCGAAAAACGCCTTCGGGTTTTTCTTGGCAAGGATTTGAAATCGGAAAAACGCCGTCTGCGTATACAGCGACTCCATGGGATCATGGCCGCCGGAGGATTTTTTGATCTCGGCCGGGCTGGGCGCGCCGGCGAGCACTTCCTCATAGATATCCAGCGCCAACGTGGAATCGCCGGATTCTTCGGCGGCTTTTCCTTCCCATAAGAGGGCGTACAAAGCAACGACAAACTGGCCGCCCTTGGCGTAGCGATTGTTTTGATAGACCCCGTCGAGTTCCTTGACCGCGTTCTTCAGCGCGGCGATCCGTTCCTCGCTTTTGGGAGGATACGTCTGGGCGAGGTGATATTCGATCATCGCAACCTGCCAAAGCGACTCGTGCAGACCGAATTCCACTTTATTTCTCGCCGAGAAAAGGTCCAACTCCTGTTGCTTGGGTTTGGCCGACAACGTCGGCGGCGGCGGCAACTTGTCGACTTGCTTTTGGAACCGTTCCGAAGCCTCGACGAATTTCTTGCGAATCTCGGCGAGTTGCCCTCGGATGTCGTTCATTTCTTTCGCATACGCGTCCTTGTCATTGCTTTCCAATGCTTGCGCGGTTTGCAGCCGCCACAACACCCGTTTCAGTTGGAATTCGGCCCAAGAGGCGACGGCGGCGTCCGCGGCGGGATGATCGGGGTTTTCCTTCAGAAACTTGTCCAAATGTTTCTGCGCCTCGGCCTTCAACTGCTCGCTTTCCTTGTCATCGTAGGCGAGATCGGCGGCGGCTCTCAAGCTCTCCGACATCTCCAAGTCCCAAACCTTGCGGATTTCCGCCGGCAAATCGGCTTGCTTCGCCAACATGTTCAGATATTCGACCGCCATGTCGCCATAGCCGTTTTGCTGCAAGAGATGCACAAATTGCAGCGATTCGGGCTCATCGGCCTTGCCGGCGGCTTGGCCCGCCGCCTGAACTTGCGACGCAAAAAGACAGAACGCAACGAAAATCGCCCAGGTTAGAATGGTCTTCATGATTATTTCTTCGTTTTTACCTCTGCCTTGGCGGGTTTTTTCTCGCCGCCCGCCGCCTTGGCGACCGGCGTCGCGTCGCCCGAATCCTTGTCGAGTTTATACAGCGGCAGATAGCGATAGTACACTTCGAGGATCAAGGCAGAGAGGCTGGTCATCATGACTCTTCCGCCGAGCGAGCCGATATTGTCTCTGTTCTTCTCGCCCGCCGCGGTGTAGGGCGACCAACTCCCTGAGGCGCACCCATCGCTGTCCTGGCACTGCGACTCGATGAGCGTCCGCCGCATTTTGCGGTTCCAAGCGTCCCACTCGGGGCCGGGCTGGTTGTGCATTACTTGCGTGGCGTAGTACCAGTAGTACGTGTTCCGGTTTTGGATGTCAGGCAGATTGTCCATGAGATGAGCCGTCCCCTCAATCATGGCGGGATCGGTTCGGGCCATGCCCATGTATTGACGGCAAAGCAAACCGATCGCAGTTACCGCCAAGTCGCCGTTGACAATCGTGCCGTCGGACATGGCGGAGTACAGGCCGTCGGGCATATAGCAAAATAAGCCCCCGTGTTTGCCGCCGTGGCAAACGGAATCGAGAAATTTCGCCGACTTGGCGAAAACGGCTTCGTCAACGGTCAACGTCGCCATGCGGCCGCTTTTGAGCGCCATGAGTTGCCAGCCGACGGCCGAAGTGTCGCCGGGATCATGCGGCGCGTATCGCCAGCCGCCGCCGACGGGGTCTTGCGCCGCCATCGTGAAATTCAACGCGGCCTGCGCGGCCGGTCTGACGCGCTTGCCAAAGTTTCCGTTAGGACTCATGCCATAACATTCGCAAAGCGCAATGGCGGCAAGCCCGTGATCGTACAAATTGCTCTCCTCGATTTGCAAGTCGCCGTCCGGCAGTTGGTTCTTGATAAGGTATTCGATGCCTTTTGCGACGTTCGCCCTGTACGTTGCGCCGCGCGTGTCGGGCGTCGTGCCCGATGCCAAAAATGGAAGCAGCGCCATGGCCGTGGCCGCGCTGAAGCGATCAAATCTGGCGGTCCCGTCGCAAGCTTTGCCGCCGCTGCAATGCTGAGGAAATGATTTGAGACTCCAACTGCCGTCGCGATTCTGATGGCGTGCCAGCCAGTTCAAGGCGGCTGCGACGGATCGTTCCGATTGGATTGTGGGTCCGTCGCGGCCGAGCATCGCCTTTCGATGTCCTTGACCGCGGCCGCCGAAGCCGCTGCCGCTTCCGCCGCTGCCGGGAGCTTTGCCCGCGCCGGCGCGGGTCGTCAGACCGCCCAGGCCCTCGAGTTCGGGACCGGCGCCAAGCCCTTTGAAACTGGCGCTAAGACCGCCGAGGGCCGGCTGATTGTTCTTTGCCTCAACCCCGCCACCCGCATGCACAAATGTGTCGCTGTCGTCGTTGTATTCTGCTGTTTGTGCCGCCTTGGCCGGCGGTTTGAGGTCCAACTGGTCGGGCTGCAAACTCGTTGGCTCGAGCGGCGCCTCATCGAGCTTGAATCTCTCGATCTTCTTCGCGTCGGTTCGCGGCTCGACGTTGGCCTCTTCGAACTCCGGCGCCGCCTCCTCGGCGAGCGTCTTCACGACCCTCGGCGCAAAAATCGTGGCGAACAATGCCAGCCCCAAAAACAACACCATGTGAAAAACGAAACTACAAAGCCACCAAGGGCCTTCCTCGACAAGCCATCCCTGGAGGTTTTCCATCACGCCGTGATGGACGCGCTCCGGCGGCAATTCCACCGGCGGCCTTGTTGTCGCGACCGCCGCTGACGGCTGCGCAGCCTCGGGTGTTTCCTGTTGTTCCGCCATCTCGACACGCTGTTCCTTCTCGGTTCCTTCTCTGCGTTTCGTGTTGCCTATTCACGAAACCGCGGGGCGGGGACGGCCTGCGCGCAAACCGACACCGCCCCCTTTTCCATGATCGATGAAATGCGAGTTTTCGTCAAGCAGTTATGGTGTCTTGTCCTCCCGTGAATCCGGCGTATCCTCCGGCGAATCTTCGGCAAAAGGCTCCTGCGGCCGATCCAACCATTCCTCGATGGACATGGCGCCGCCGGCGGGCGGTTTCAACAAACTGGCGGGCGGCGACGAATAACCGCCCAGCAGCCGCCGCAACATGAAAAATAAACCCGCCAGCAGCCCGAGAATCACGACAATCGCTGCCAGAAGAACGCCGCCGGGCCAGTCTGCCGATACAGCGGCATCCGTTTCCGCGGCAACGTCCGGCGCCCAGTCGAGCCGACCGATCAACAGCGGCGCCTTTTCAGATGACTGGCCCCGCTTGGCAAGCGCCGGCTGATAGCCCTGGAGCTTCAGAAAATAGCCGGCGAATCGAGCCTTTTCCCGAATGTACTTATCCTGGGGAATTTCACTCGGAAAATCCAACACGATCAAATCGTACAGCCGGTCGCGCGATTGGCTCGTGACCGACCAGGCTTCGTGCAACGGAACGTCGTCGCGGTTTTCCCCGGCGTCGTGGACGAGGCGAACGGTCACGTCGAGCGCCATGATTTGGCCGCGGCGATCCTCGGCGCCGTCGTACAAATAGCTGTATGACGGATTTTTTCGCCCCCGCTTCCAAAGCTGTGCGAACGTCTGGTTTTTGACCCAAAACACCAACCGGTCGTAAGCCTCTATCTCCTCCTTGGCGAGTTTCAAGTTGCCGTCGCTGACGGCCTCGAACTCCTCGCGCGCCGCGTCGCGTTGCTCGGGGTCTTCGTCGGTCAGGCCGTACAAGCCGGTTTGGGTCGGCGACGGCGGCGGTTCCGGCGTTCTTGCTGCCTGCTTGCCCTTCGGTTTCGTCGCCGATTTTTTCGCCGGCGTTTCGCTCTTTTCGCCGATGACGGTCGAGGCGTTGCCGGCGCCGATCAGCCATTGCCAATTGCGCGGATCGCGCGCCCGCCAGATCGAAATCAACAGAATGGCCAACACCATGACGCCGGCCCCCATCCGCAGCATTTCAGAGCCGCGAAGGCCCGAGGATGAAGGCATTTCTTGCCGGAATCGACGCATGAAGGCAATCCTACTTTTTAGCTGTCCGGCAGGCCGACAAAGCTCAGTTTCGACAATTTTTTGCCGTCCGGCATTGTTTGATGCGTACAAACGTCGATAACTCGCATCAACTCCTCGTAACGGCACGAATCGCCCACCTGGATCACGACTTGATCGAACGGCGTGCCCTTGTCGGCGAAAAGCTTCTGCAGCCGGTCGTCGAGCGCGGCCAAATTTCCAACGGCGTCCGCTCCGATGGCCATCGTCTCGATGACGCCGGTCTTCGGATTCGGATAAACGTTGATGATCAACGTGCTGCTGGCGCTCAAGAGGTCGGTGTTTTTTTTGTCTTCGCCGGGCTGTGCTTTGCCTTTATCCGCCCCGATCGCCATGGGCGGCGGAAGGCGAAGCAAAATTTGGCCTTCTTGCACCGGCTGCTGAAAGGTGAGGATGAAGAAGGAGAGCAGTTGGAAAGCCATGTCCAACATGGCGGCCAAGTTCAAGGTGACTTCTTGTTGCGCGTGCGTTTTTTTCCTTCGTCGTCGCATGTCAAGCCTCCCTTCCCTTCTTCTTCGGCGGCGGCAAGGCTTTCAAGGCGAAGTTGCGGAATCCGTTTTCTTGACACGCCTTGATGACGCGGTTGAGCGACCGGAACGACGTGGCGCAATCGGCACGGATCACAACGGTCGTGGGCAACTCGGGAGGCTCGCCGGTTTCCGACGGCTTGAGGTGTTGCGACAACTGCGTCGCATGCGCCTGAATGCGGAAGAAGTTGTCCATATCCCGAATGGATTGCGTGGTTTTCAGATTGCCGTCGCGGTCGATATTCAGCACCAGAACACCGAGACGGCCGTCGGTTTTGACCGGCCTGGCCGAGCCGAAGACCGGCAGCTTGCGATTGAGGTCGATTTCCGCCGACTTGAAATTGATAATCAACATGAAGAAGGTTATCAATTGGAACACCAAGTCCAAAATGGGCGTGAGGTTCGGTTCGGCATGGGTAGCGCCTGAT
>CAZWNM010000039.1:0-9426 GCA_964635765.1 uncultured Planctomycetaceae bacterium
TGTCATACTCGCCCTTGCTCCCGTAGGCAACACCACGGTTGCAGTACGCCATTGCATGTTTCGGATCAAGCCGGATGGCTTCGGTATAGTCGGCGATTGCTTTATCCGACTCGCCTTCCTGCGACGACTTTTTTGTCGCCGCCCGTTTGCGATAGTATTCTTCGGTACTCTGAATTGCTGTGGTTCGGCCCACAGCTTCGCTCGTCGAGGCCGTTTTCACGCCGGCGGCGACCGCCGTTTGGTGTTGGGCTTTGTTGGGAACCGGCTTGACCGGCGACTTCACGGTTTTCAGTTGGGCGTTGGCGAACTGCATCGCCTTCTCGGCCCGAGCCTTCCACGCCAAGTTCGGATAAAATCCATTGTCGGAAAGCAATCCGTTGACTTCCTTGCCGAATGGGGTAAACGCGCTTGCCCCCACTTCGCCGGTGTAGAGCAACGCCTTCTTCGATTCGGCCCATTGCATGGAGTCACGGGCGGCGCGCTCTTGGGCGGCTGTCTGCGAATTGTCCTCTGGTTTGAGTTCAATTATTGACGATGGGCTGCGTAAAATCGACGAGGTTGTCGGCTGCGTATTGTCCGGTGTTGGTACAACCTCAGCCAACTCTTTTTTTGGCGTCAAAGAAACCGGCTGAGGAAAATCTGCCGTTGTCCCATCATGTACCGGCGCGCGCTGAGTGTACAACGCCAATCCACCCAACAATAACAGAATGATGGCCACGCTTGCCGATGACGGAACGAGACCGTGAGCAAATGGCCACCTGGGACCAGCCCCATTTCTCTTGCGCCCAGTTGCCGCTGCTGCGGCCTTGCGATCTTCCTCCTCTTGCCGTGCGGCCGTGGCCTCCGCCCTCGCTCTCGCTGCTGCCGTCGCCTTGCGATGTTCCTCCGCCTGTCTTGCAGCCGCGGCCTCTTCAGCAGCTTTTTTGGCAGTCGCCGCCGCTGCGGCAGACTTGCGTTCTTCCTCCGCCCGTTTTGCTGCGTCGGCCCCGCGCGTTTCCCGTGGGCAAATAGCTTCCTTTGCACGCTCGTAAGCGGCATTGATGCCCTTCATTTGGGCGTTGGCCATCGCTCTCTGTTTTTCGGGGGCACTCGTCCAGCGATCGGGATGAAGACGCTTGGCGAGTTCTCGATACGCGAACTCAACCTCGTCCAGGGTTGCGTTGGACGAAACGTAGAGAACATCCCACCATGGCTCCATTGCTGGTATCTCCCAAGAAAATCAGTACGTGTTAGATCACAACCAACCCACCACGATACCCCCCCTCAATATACAAACTTGCAATTTTTACGCCACCACCCCCATTGACCCGCTTCGATTTTCAATCATTTTTCATTCAGCGTTGTATGGCAAAAAACCACCCAAAACTGCCCGTTTTCAATCGCATCAAAAAAAGACGTAGTACGATAGCGAAAAAGCCAAAAAACCGGGAGGACGCTACTGATTGGACGCTTGCATTAAAGCGGGGGGGGCCTGCCGGGGCCGACCGTCCATTTTCCCGTGGCTCGGGGAACCCACGGCAAGCGAGTGTTGTCAGGAGTGTTGTCAAAACAACTGAGGGAACACCGTGAGCACAAAAAAGGCCGACCGTGAGAACCCTTGTTTTCCAGGGGTTTGTCTCGGTCGGCATATTGACGGAATAGTGTAAGGATGTGAGTGTCGAATCCTAAGTCCAGCGCGTCTGCCAATTCCGCCACTCTCGCATGGTGAGTATTACTTGTTATTCTACAATGACTTAGGGCAGGTTTCCAGCCCTTTCATTTCGGCCTACCACGCATTTCTTCTGCACTTTCTGAAAACTGAATAATGTTAGTTGGGCAGTTGCATGAGGCGTTGTGACCACTGGAGGATTTTTTGCGGCAACCGACGGACGGCGGCAAGCAACGATAATTCGCGTTCCATGATGTTGCACCGCAAGGCTTTGCGTCGATCTGCATGAGACGGACGACGTTCGGCGTCGTCCCACGGCGACTGACTGCGATCGCAAAGCACGGCGTGAGAGCGATTCCAAGACCAAAGTTCCACCAACGTATGACTCCAAAGATTCAAATGATAGACGGCCGTGTTGCACCAGATGTTGCGTACTTGTTGCTGGCCCGCACCCCAGACTTCCTTGATGTCGTGGAAGTCCTGCTCGATCGTCGCGCGGTCGGCGAAGGCTTCGATAATCTCCACGGCTGTGGCATTCGTGTCGGTCGAGAAGAAGGGATACCAGTCGTGACCGCACCGCCAATCCCCGCCATGGCAAAGCAGACGACCAGGAAGATGGCGAGGCCGAGCCAGGGGTGTTTGGGGGTCATTGGTCTTTGCCTGACGCAGAAATCAGCCGGATACGACGCAGCAAGGCCAATCGAACGAGAGGCCAAGGTGACCGAATCGGTGCGGAGGGCAGACCGTCTGGGGCCGCCGCGCACCCGCCGGGCCGTTTCCGGTAACCTATTGCGGAACGCGATAGCCTTTTGTGCAGGCGCACACCAACGCACTTACGACCGTGTGCCATATCGAGTTGAATTGCCCGATTTCATGTGGATTTCTGGACTCTTGCAAGCCAGTCACCTCCCAAT
Organism: uncultured Planctomycetaceae bacterium; assembly: GCA_964635765.1. Taxonomy (GTDB): domain Bacteria; phylum Planctomycetota; class Planctomycetia; order Pirellulales; family Thermoguttaceae. The sequence continues at coordinate 2,563 of CAZWNM010000039.1, forward strand.
CATAATAGATACCGTCGATCCGAAAGGACAATTTTTATCTAGGGAGGTGCAATCGTGGCGTTTCTGCTATTCCTGGCGGCCCATTGGTTCCTAACGACCATCGTGGGCGTGGTCGTAATCCTGGTACTCCCTTCGATCCGCATCATCGGTCCAACCGAGGTGGGGCTCGTGACGAAACGCTTTGCGATTCATAAGCTCCCCGACGACAACCCGATCGCTCTACGGGGCGAGGCCGGTTATCAGGCCGATCTCTTGATGCCTGGCTGGCATTTCAAGTTGTGGCTCGTCTATCTCGTGGAAAAGCACCCCTGGGTGCAGGTTCGCGCCGGCGAGATCGGCGTGGTCGTGGCCCAGGCCGGCAAGCCATTGCCGGTGGGCGCCAAGTCGGCCGAGTCGCTGAGCGAGTTGAATCTGATTGCCGACCTGCGGGCTTGGCTAAAGGCCGGCGGCCAGAAAGGCGTGCAGCGTCCCGTTCTGCCGCCAGGCAGCCTCATGCCCGTGCATCCGGTCGGCTTTTTGATCGTTACCCGCGAACGCGTCTACGGCAGGCCCGTGGCCCAGGAATTCCAACGCTTGCAGGCTATCGGCAAGCTAACCTTCCAATCGTTCGGACTTTCGGAAGAACAACTGAAGGTTACGGTGATCACGCCGGGCACGGCGGCTGGCGGCTTTGTGCGCGACACGTGCGGCATCGTCACCACGCTCGAAGGCCAACCCTTGCCGGGCGGCGCCATCGCCAGCCGCCTCGGCGTGTTCGACGACATCAAAAAACTGGAAAGCGAGCACGCCACCGATCAAACGTGCATCGAGGCCCTGATCGGCTCGAAGTCGGTGCAACACAACAACTACCAGGATTTTGACGCCTTTCTGAAGGCCGGCGGTCGCATCGGCCTGCAACACGATCCGCTGCTCTACGGGGCGTACCTGCTCAACCCATTCCTCGTTCGCGTGGAAGAAGTCCCCATGCTGGTGGTCAAGCAAGGTGAAGTGGCCGTCATCAAGGCCTACGTCGGCCTGCCGACCCAAGACACGTCCGGCGCCGCCTTCAAGTTCGGGTCGATCGTCCAGCCCGGCCATCGCGGCATCTGGCAAAAACCGCTGCGGACCGGCAAATATGCCATCAATCCCCGATGCTATGAGGCCGAACACGTGCCGACGGCCATTTTGAGCCTGAACTGGTCGGAGGCCGTAAGCGAGGCTCACAAGCTCGACGAGCGGCTGTCGAAAATCGTCGCCAAGAGCCGTGAAGGCTTCGTGTTCAGCATCGAGCTGGTCGTGCAGATCCACGTGCCCGACACAACCGCGCCGCGCGTCATCAGCATGGTCGGCACGATCGCCAACCTGGTCAACGAGGTGTTGCAAGCGGCCGTGGGCAATCACTTCCGCGACACGCTCCAGAGCATGGCGGCGGTCCAGTTCATCGAGACCCGCCAACAGGTGCAGCAAAGCGCGCTGGAGCACATCCGCGAGCAACTGAGCCAGTACGAAGTGGAAACCCGCGGCGTGTATATCCAAGATGTGATCCTTCCGGAGGAACTGGTCACTGTTTTGACGAAACGGGAGATCGCCAACCAGGAGAAGGCCACCTACCGGATGCAACAAGAGGCCCAACAACTGCGCATCGACATGGAGAAGGCCAAGAGCACGGCCGACATGCAGGCCCAGTTGGCCCAAGCCCAAGTCGGCGTGGCCATCGCCACGCAAACCGCCGAAGCCCGCAAGCAACAGGCCGACGGCGAAGCCACGTACATCGCCGAGACGGGCCGCGCCAAAGGCGCCGAAGTGGAAGCCGTGGGATTGGCCCGCGCCAAAGGTTTCGAGGCCCAGGTCCGTGCATTGGGTCAGGGACCGACAGCCGTCATCAACGTGGCCACGGCGTTGGCCGAGCGCGGCGTGAAGATCATGCCCGAAATTCTGGCCCTTGGCGGTGGGGCAACTGCCGACGGCGTCGGTGCAACGTTAATGAAGTTCCTGGCCGAGCGGACCGGATCGTCGATCGCGCCGCCCGTCGCGGTCCCCACCGCTTCCGAGACAACCAAGAACGAGTGAGCAAAGGGCTTTTCGCATGAAAGCAATGGTATTGAATGCGATTTGCGATCTCGACGAGAATAAGAGCCCGCTGAAACTCATGAACCTGCCGGAGCCTGTTGCGGCAGCGGGCGAAATTCTGGTCAAGGTTTCCGTCTGCGGGGTCTGCCACACCGAGTTGGATGAGATTGAAGGCCGAACACCTCCGTCGCATTTGCCGATGATTCTTGGGCATCAAGTAGTTGGCCGCGTTGAGTCGCTCGGCGCTCGGACCGCGACATTCGCAATCGGCGATCGAGTCGGCATCGCCTGGATTCACTCGGCTTGCGGAACATGCAAGCATTGTCTGGCCGGCGATGAAAATCTGTGCCGCGATTTCAAGGCGACCGGCCGCGACGCCAACGGCGGATATGCCCAATATGTGACGGTTCCAGAGGGATTTGCCTATCGCATTCCCGACGGCTTTGCCGATTCCGAAGCGGCTCCGTTGTTGTGCGCCGGCGCCATCGGATGTAGGTCGTGATTCCTTGCTGCTGCAACGTCCTGATAATGGCCGCGGAGCCATATCCTCGATCTGGCGTCGCTTCGCGAATGCTAGGACGGTCGCGAAATCCTCTGGCGGAGACGTGCTGGTGGTCGGCCGATTAAATCAACGGTTCTCGAGACCAAGATAGCGTGGCCGCCCCCACCGTCGGATAGCAGGATGGTCGTGCGAATCGCATCTTGAAATCGGTTTCCCAATATGGTACAATGTTTCCCGATGGGAAACAGCCAGCGGGCGTCGGGCGCTCGCGGTTACATGAGGACATGATGGCGATGAATGAACAAACCATAGGAGCGAACATTCGATGCCGGCGCGTGAAGGCGGGACTGAGCCTTACGGAACTGGCCTGCCAAGCGAACCTCACCAAGGGCGCTCTCTCCAAGATCGAGACAGGCAAGGGTTCCCCCGCAATCGCCACCGTGTTACGAATTGCCGGGGTGTTGCGATGCACGCTGTCCGAACTGTTCGCCGAAGCCGAGGCATCGGTCCCTTACGTGTTCACGCGTTGCGGCGAAGGGCAGATCATCACCCGCGACGGCACTCGCCTCGGCTATTCCTACGAAGCGCTTGCCTTGGCCATGAACCACAAGGCTGCGGAACCCTTCCTTCTAACCATCCGGCCCGGAGACCCGCAAGGCACTTTTCATCACGAGGGACAGGAGTTTATCTTCATGCTATCCGGCCAGATGGAGATAAGTTTCGGCGAGCAACGACTGCGCATGCGTCGAGGCGATTCGCTCTATTTCGATTGTTCGCGTCCCCACGGCACTCGCATTCTCGGAAAGAAACCGGCCAGATTTCTGTGCCTCTTCATTCAAGGATCGAAACCCGCAAAGATTTCTCATTCACCCAGGAGACTTTCGTGATTCCCATCGACCTTTCAGGAAAAACAGCCGTGGTGACGGGCGCCAGTCAGGGTTTGGGCGAGGTTGTGGCTCGCCTACTGCACCGAGCCGGCGCCAACGTGGTGGTGAACTATGTGGCGCTGGGAACCAATCAGGCAAACGCGGAGCGCATCGTCGCGGAGTTGGGCGACCGCGCCGTGGCGATCGAGGCGGACGTGCGCGTGCAGCAGCGAGTCGACGGCATGTTCGAGGAAGCGGAGAAGCGGTTCGGCGGCATCGACATTGTCGTCAACAACGCCGGCATCGTCCGGGATCGGTCCATCCGAAAGATGTCCCAGGAGGAATGGCAACAAGTCATCGACACCAATCTGACCGGGGTATTTCACGTCTGCAAAACTGCGAGCGATCGCCTGCGCGAAAACGGCCGGATCATCAACTTTAGCTCTGTCTCGGGTCAGGTCGGATTCTTCGGCCAGGCGAACTACTCTGCCGCCAAGGCCGGCGTCATGGCCTTGACCAAAGTCCTCTGCAAAGAGTTGGCGAAGAAACGGATTACCGTCAACGCCGTCGCGCCCGGAGTTGTTCTGACGGAGATGGGCAAAATGATTCCCGACGAGCAGCGTGCGACCATGCTCTCGCTGATTCCTCTGGGCCGATTCGGAGAGCCGGAGGAAATCGCCAATGCGGTCCTCTTTCTGTCCAGCGACTTGGCATCCTATGTCTCCGGGCAAACGCTTCACGTCAATGGCGGTTGGTGGGGTTAGTAGACCATGGCGACAACGAGCCGGCGCGAAAAACTGTGTACCGCGGATGAGGCCGTGGAGCATGTCCAGGATGGCCAAACCGTGGCCTGTGGCGGCTTCATCGGCTCGGGACACCCCGAATCCTTGACCGTCGCTTTGGAAAAGCGATTTCTCGCCACCGGGACTCCGCGCGGTTTGACGCTCATCTACGCGGCCGGACAGGGCGACAGTCGCGACCGCGGGTTGAACCACCTAGCCCACGAAGGGCTGCTGCGCCGGGTCGTGGGCGGGCATTGGGGACTCGCCCCGAAGTTGGGTGCGTTGGCGATCAACAATCAGATCGAAGCCTATAATTTTCCCCAAGGCGTTGTCTGCCAGCTCTACCGAGATATCGCCGCAGGTCGCCCCGGCTGCATTACGCACGTGGGAATGGGGACCTTTATCGATCCGATCCACGACGGCGGACGGCTGAATGCGCGGACGACGGAATCGCTGGTGGAACGGGTGGAACTCGGGGGCAAAACATGGTTGTGGTACAAGGCTATCCCGATCCACGTAGGTCTGATTCGCGCGACGGCCGCTGATCCGCACGGCAATCTTGTGATGGACGAAGAGGCATTGATCGGCGACGTCCTGGCCATTGCGCAGGCGGCGCACAACTCTGGGGGGACAGTGCTCGCGCAAGTGAAACGCCTTCTGGATAAGCCGGCGTCTCCGCACCAGGTGCGCGTCCCTGGAATCCTCGTCGATCATATCGTCGTGTCAGCGGCGCACGAACATGATCAGACTTTTGCGGAAACATTCAATGCGGCGTATGTCAGCCCGCCGACGGATGAGGGCTTTGGCCCGTTAGAACCTTTGCCGCTGGACGAGCGTCGGTTGATCGTTGCGCGGGCCTGCGACGAATTGCCGGAGGGCGCCATCGTCAATCTCGGAATCGGCATGCCCGAGGGAATCGCTCGCATCGCCGGCGAGCGGAATCTGCTGGGGCATTTTACGCTCACGGTCGAGAGCGGGCCGATTGGCGGCATGCCAGCCGGCGGCTTGAGCTTCGGCGCTTCGGTGCATCCGCAAGCGATTGTGGATCAGCCGGCGCAGTTTGACTTTTATGACGGCCGCGCGCTGGATTTTGCGGCGCTCGGCGCGGCCGAAATCGACCGGGAGGGCAATGTGAACGTGTCGAAGTTCGGCATGCGATTGGCCGGCGTTGGAGGTTTCGTCAACATTACGCAGACCGCCAAGCAACTTGTCTTCTGCGGCACTTTCACCGCCGGCGGGCTGGAACTCGCCGTGATCGACGGCCGTCTGCACATCATCAAGGAAGGCAAGACCCGAAAGTTTGTCGAACGGGTTGACCATCTGTCGTTCAGCGCCGCTCGCTCCCGCGAGATCGGACAAGAAGTGCTTTATGTCACGGAACGGGCCGTGTTCAGGTTGGTGAAAGACGGCCTACAATTGATCGAACTTGCGCCGGGCATCGATCTCGAACAACAGGTGTTGGCGATGATGGCTTTCCGACCAATCATCCGAGAACTGCGTCCGATGCCTTTACATCTACCGGGGAGAAACCCATGAACGATCGCGTTTGTATTGTCGCGGCCAAGCGCACGCCGCAAGGGCGGTTTTTGGGTGCGCTGGCGGAATACTCGGCTGTGAACCTGGCCCAGCGCGCGGCACGCCCGCTGTTGGAACAGGTCTCCGCGGAGCGGATTGATCTGGCCATTGTCGGAAACGTTCTTTCCGCGGGACAGGGCATGAACGTTGCACGCCAGATGGCATTGGAACTCGGACTGCCGCTGCAAGTTCCGGCCTATACCGTGAATATGATGTGCGCCTCCGGAATGCAGGCGGTGGCCCTAGGCGCCCAGGCCATCCTGGCTGGCGATGCCGAGGTCGTCCTGGCCGGGGGCGCCGAGTCGATGAGCAATGCTCCCTATCTGCTCGATCGCGCGCGGAAGGGCTACCGCTTCGGCGACGGCAACCTGGCGGACTCCATTCTGCGAGACGGCTTGGTCGATAACCGGATCAATGAACACATGGCCATTACCGCGGAACGGTTGGCCGCGCAGTATGGAATCACCCGCGAAGCACAGGACGCCTTTGCGCTGAGCAGCCATCGCCGTTACTTCGAGGCCCTGGCGGCAGGACGTTACGCCGAGGAAATCGTGCCCGTTGATAAGGTTGAACGCGATGAGCATCCGCGTTCCGACGCCACGGCGGAGAAGCTGGCCACGCTCAAGACCAGTTTCGACGCCCAGGGCACTATCACCGCGGCCAATTCGTCGGGCATCAACGACGGCGCGGCCATGGTCGTCCTCTGCCGCGAGGAAACCGCCCACAAGCACGGCTGGCAACCGTTGTGCGTGTTGTCGTCCTGGGCGGCCGTCGGCTGCGACCCTCGGAGCATGGGCCTCGGACCGGTCCATGCCACCCAAAAACTCTGCGAACGAGCCGGCTGCACGTTGGAAGATTTTGACACCATCGAACTGAACGAGGCCTTTGCCGCGCAAGCGCTCGCCTGCCTGAATCGTTGGAAGCGGCAAGCCGACGAGCGCGTGAACCCGGACGGCGGGGCCATTGCGATCGGACATCCCATCGGCGCAAGCGGCGCCCGACTGATCGTTCACCTCGCCCATCGCATCCGGCGCGGAGAGACTCGTCGCGGCCTTGCCACATTATGCGTCGGGGGAGGCATGGGCATAGC
>CAZWNM010000040.1:0-9387 GCA_964635765.1 uncultured Planctomycetaceae bacterium
CGCTGAAGAGCGTGTTGCCGCCGTCGATAATCACATCGCCGGGCTGTAGCAGCGGAATCAATTTTTCAATAAACTCATCGACGGCCGGGCCGGCCTTGACCATGAGCATGACTTTTCGCGGTGTGGCCAGCGCGCCGACGAGTTCTTCGAGCGAATGGCAGCCGACGAAGTTCTTTCCCTTCGCGCGGCCGGCGATCAGCTCGTCCACCTTGCTGACGGTTCGATTAAACACCGCGATTTTGAATCCGCGGCTTTCGATGTTCATCGCCAGATTTTCGCCCATGACGGCGAGTCCGATAAGTCCGATGTCGCAATTCATGATTAGGGGCTAGGGGTTAGGGACTAGGGGCTAGTTTTCAGTGGTCGGTATTCAGTTTTCAGTTTAGCCGCCGCGTCCACGCGGTGTCGCCTAGATGTTTTTGGGCCGAAGGCCCTTTGGTTTATCCAGCCCAGGGCAACGCCCTGGGAACGGGGAATGAACAAAATCTATTCGGCCCAACGGGCCAACCGTTTGTCTTGTTTATTGGGAAACCGTTGGCCCGTTGGGCCGATAAATGTTCGTTCGCTCTTTCTACCCAGGGCGATGCCCTGGGCTGGAAAAATGGTCGCCGCTTCGCGGCTACAAACCGCTAAATTGTTAAAGGATATACAACCTCAATATGTTTGCCTCGCCGACGCAGTTATGTAGTCTCAACCATGCTATGCTGAAGCATAACCTACTTCACTGTCAGGAAAGGTTCAACCCAAAGTGCCCATGCAGCATTACTGGAGCCCGAGCAAACAACCTGAAGCTCTAGCTTTTCAATACCCTGCACAGCGACTTCACAGGCCTGACCATCGCCCGACTTTTGTATTGGCCTTGACTCCCAAAGTAATTTGCCGTCTCCCAAGACTCTGAACGTAATCGGTGAGAAAGCCGCGCCCCTCCATCCCCGTTTCTTATTTGCCTGGGCTGAAACAGCGTCGGGAGGCAATCCGAGTGCAGGCGTAGCGGAAAAGACACGATATTTCCCATTCAAAACATAAATCACATAAGATTTTCCGGACGGTGGCGGCACCATGTACAGTGCATGACGTGGAACGTGGCCTTGAAAAGCGAACTTTAGGAATTGCGGGGGAGGGTTGGGATCTCCATACTTACCGATTTTAACGTCATTTTTGTTTACAACGAACTCTAACTCATTTAAGTCGTCAAGATACACTTTTGCTATTTCCTGTGGACCTTTTTCAAACTCCTGGTAAGCATAACGCATGCCAAGAAATATGCTGGCGTACAGATTCACGTCTTGCTGGCCGGGATGCGAGAATCGAAGCCCTTTGGAGTCGAGATGGTCGATCAATTCGCCGAGGGTCTTGCCTTGAAACGCATACTTCGCCAGCTTTTCCGAATCGAGTTTGCTGCTATTTCCAAGCGTCTGGGTTAGCTCGCGCATGAACGCCTTCGCCTCCCGACGCCATTTGCCCTCAATCGCACGCACGTCTGGATTGTCGGACAACGGGAGGGCATCGATCTTTTTGGTTATGGCCGAAGCCCTCTCCAACAGTTCCATGATTGTTTCCGGCGACGGACAACCGTTGGTATCGATCTCTTTAACGACTTTGTCACACTGTGCGTCAAACGCGTCCCGTTCCTCTTGAAAATCTTTTCCTCGAAGCAAAAATGGCCACTTGAATGCCTCCAGCTTTGTCTTGCCCGTTTTTCCGGAAAAAGTGTTCGCCCCATCGGTCAGAAAAATCGCGTCGAGTTGTTCTGCCGTCAATTCCGTTTTCATGGCGGAAATACGATTCGCATTGATGGATTGCCGAGCGAATTTTTCCAGCAAGGAGTTCATCTCGTCCGTCGGGTCGCCGATTCTGGTGCGTTGCATTAACGCCTTCTGCTCCAACTCGCGGCGAATGTCGGCAAGCTGCTGGTTGAAACGAATTACGTCAAACTTATGCTCAAACTTGGTTTCCAAGGTTCCGCCAGTCTTTTGGCGGGTTCTCATCTGCTTATACCGAACATTACATTCCGTCATCATGTTTTGGAGCCGCTGGGCGTTTGCTTTCTCCCCAACCAACTCCGCCTGTTTCAACAACAGTGCGGCATCCGCTCCCGCTCGAATAATGTCGCCCTCCGGCGTTGATTCGTGGCGGATGATAATCACCCGATCCTGTCCTTGAAGCATCTGTGGCGCAAGTGCCGCGAGAACAACGAGAAGACGCACACACACTTTTGCCGACATGCAACGCATCACAAGATCGCTGAAAGACATTGCAAACCCCTTGTTGAAAAGACGACGCGGTTCGTTCCCATCCCATCACTTTGTGGGAAATCATTGCCTACTATAGTACCAGATTGCCAAAAACTTTCCACCACCCACTATTCGCTATCCACTATTCCTCCACCGGCCACGAGGGGCGCGAGGGCAGGTAACGATCGAACTCGGCCAATAACTCCGCTTAATAGCGAGCCACCGAACCGTAGTCCGGCGTGTGATCGATCAGCCGGAACTCGCTGTCGCCCACGTCGTTGTCGATCGTTTTCGGCACGCCGACGACGGTCAAATCCAGCCCGCGCTCGCCGGCCAGCTTGGCGATCTTGTTGGCCGTGTCCATCGAGTCGTTGCCGCCGATGTAGAGCAAATAGCCGACGTCATGCGCCCGCAAAACCTCGATCGTCCGATCGAAATCTTCCACCTGATGCGACCGCAATTTGTAGCGGCAGGCGCCGATTGACCCGGCGGCTGGGGTGAATCGCAACAGGGCGACCTCTTCGGCCGATTGGGCGGAAAGATCGAGCAGTTCTTCCTTCAACACGCCTTCGATGCCGTGGCGAGCGCCGAAAACGGTTCCGATCGACGGGAAATCGCGGGCGGCCTCGATAATTCCCAGCAGACTGCTATTGAGAACGGGCGTCGGTCCGCCGCTTTGGGCAACGAGTAAGTTTCGGGCAGTACTCATGGCCTCTCACCGTTAAAATGGCGAAAGGCCCAATTCTACGGCGAGTTCCGGCTGCAAACAAGAGGCCGACTAGGCGGCCAAGGTGCGGGCGTCGGCGACCACCGCTTCGCGGAGGCTATCGCGGACGATCATCGCCACGAGTTGCTCAACGCCCGAAGCCAACACTTGGGTACGCAAACTCGGCTTGAGCGAATAGCGATCGAGCGACGGGCCGACCCGGACCGCTGCGAACCACGCCGCTTGTGCCCTGACATACCCCCTGGCTTCTGGGACGCTCATGCAGCCGACCTGCTGACGCACGCACTGCCACACGCCCGCACGACACTCCCGGGCCACCTCGCCGCCCACCTGTTCGATCAGCCGGGCACGATATTGTGGAAAAAACATCGCCATCACACGCCGAACGGTTCTGAACTTCATGGGTGCGCCTGCGGTCGTGGAACCTTGGAAAAGTGTACGAAAAGTCCGCTACTCTGATCGGCCGCGGGAGGGGAAAATCTTTGATGAATTTTCACGATTTACGCCAAATCGCGGAAATTGCCGAAAAACCGGCCGCTTTTTTTCGCCGCCGACGCAAGGTACAATGAGAACATTGATTCTTTGCCGCGCTCGGAATGACCATGCGGAGGCTTTTTTTATGTGGCGATGGTGCGGACTTCTGATTTTGCCGGTCACATTAACCGGCTGCGGGCCGGAATTGTCGAAAACCGACCTCGGCCATGTGGTTTCCGAACCGCCCAAGGTCGCCGACCCGAACAAGCCGTATCCCATGCCGCAACTCGGTCCGCCATTGAAGCCGGATGAAGTGCCGCGCCGAGGACGCTAGCTAGGGACTAGGGGCTAGGGACTAGGGACTAGAAAAGACGAGGAGATTTGGAGAGGGGGAGACGTGGAGACATACAGAAAAGCCGTTTACAGCTTTTCAAAGAGCTTTAGTTTTGTATGTCGAAATCAAAAAATTGTGCGTAAGAGAACACCATGATTATTTTTCTTGCGTTGCTTCCAATCGCTTTGGTTGGCGTCGGGGGAACGATCATTTTCGCTATGCGAAAGAAAACGAAACTGGCGGTATTGTGCGCACTGGTCACCCTATCTTGTTTCGGTGCCATGGCGCTCATGATATACGCCTTGGCCAATTTCCAAGGAATGGCGTTCGACCACGGCGGCTAAACGAAAAATAGAGAGCTAATTACTGAAAACTAGTCCCTAGCCTCTAGCCCCTAGCTCTTCGGCTTTTCCAAAAAATGCTCAACGCCGTTGGTTTTGGCGATAACCGTGACGCCGGTTTCAGTGACGATGAAGCCGCGGCTGCGGTCGAGTTCGTGGTCGTAGCCGATTTCAATGCCTGCGGGAATGTGGACGCCCTTGTCGATGATCGCCCGGCGTATTTTAGCGTAGCGGCCGACGTTGACGCCCTCGAATAGGATGGAATCGGCGATTTGGGCGTAGCTGTTGACGCGGGAATTGGGGCCGAGAATGGTCCGTTCGAGGCAGCCTCCGGAAACAATGCAGCCTTGGCAGACGATGCTGTCGAGCGCGGTGCCTCGGCGTACATTGTCGCCTTTTTCCGCGAAAACAAACTTCGGCGGCGGCAGGTTCGCCTGATGTGTGCGAATCGGCCAGTTGCCGTCGTACAGATTCAATTGCGGATCGACGGACACGAGATCCATGTTGGCGTCATAATAGGCGTCCAGCGTGCCGACATCGCGCCAATAGGCATCTTGCTTCCGGTTTTCATCCATGAACGGATACGCGAACACGCGGCGGGAATCGATGACCGTGGGGATGACGTCGTGGCCGAAATCGTGCTGGCTGCCGTGCCGGGTGGCATCGAGACAAAGCTGCTCGAACAGAAATCGGGCCGACGCCACATAAATGCCCATCGAGGCCAACGCCCGGTGCGGATCGCCGGGCATGGGCTTGGGATGCGACGGTTTTTCCTCGAAACCCGCCACGCGGCCGTCGCCATCGACCTCGACGACGCCATATTGGCCCGCCGCCGCATGCACGCCGACCGGCAGCGTGGCGACGGTCAGATCGGCGCCGGTTTCTCGGTGCCGCTCGACCAGTTTGGCGTAGTTCATCTTGTAGATGTGGTCGCCGGCGAGGATGATGACGTATTTCGGCCGTTCTTTTTCGATGGTGTAGATGTTTTGGTAGACGGCGTCGGCGGTGCCCTGATACCAATGCTCGTCGATGCGTTGCTGAGGCGGCACAACCTCGATGAACTCGCCCAATTCGCGGCAGAGATACGACTGCCAACCGAGGTTGATGTGCCGGTCGAGGCTCATCGCCTTGTATTGGGTGAAGATGAGGTTTTTGCGAACCCCGCTGTTAAGACAGTTGGACAGCGTGAAGTCGATGATCCGATACGCCCCGCCAAACGGAACCGCCGGTTTAGCCCGATCTCGCGTGAGCGGTTCCAGCCGTGAACCTTTACCCCCCGCGAGAATTACGGCCAACACATCCTTCATCATCCGGCCTCATGCTTCCAGGTGTTTTTTTCAGCATTCACGAGCATCCGCGTACGGCGGACGCCATGCCTGCGCTTGCCGCAAGACACGGAACTGATCGTCTTTGAGCATAGCATCGCCGAGCGGCAAAACAAGGTCCGCCTGCGTAATTCTAACAGTGTAGTGAACATGGCTGACATGGGCAAGATGGGCACTGCCGCCTATCGGTGTATCGGCTCGCTCCAAGAAATTTTGGGAACGAAACCGCGTCAAAATCGCCCGAACGCCATTGCCGGCCCCCGGATTGCACGGATAGAACGGATGGAGTATCTTCGGCCACGAAGGTTTTGTGAAAAAATGATCGACCAGCCTGCTCAAAATCACTCGACGCTTGCCATTGTCGGCGGCGGTTTGGCCGGCATGGCTGCCGCGGCGGCCGCCTGCCAGCGCGGCTGGCGGGTCGAACTCTTCGAGCGTGCCCCAAAACTCGGCGGCCGGGCCGGCTCCTTTCTCGATCCGGTTGCTGGCGAGGTGATCGACTATTGCCAGCACGTCGGCATGGGCTGTTGCACCGAACTTCTCGATTTCGTCGGCCGCGTCGGCGTTGCCGATTGCTTCGAGCGAACGCGAACGCTCCATTTCATCGGCCCGACAGGCCGGCAACACGATTTCACGCCCTGCCGCTGTTTGCCGGCCCCGTTGCACCTGCTGCCCGGCTTTTTGAAACTCTCTTATTTGTCGTGGGGCGAACGATGGGGCATCGCCCGCACGCTGGCCAAACTGGTGCCGCTCGATAACACAACCTCCGGCGACATCGGCTCGTGGCTTCGGAGTCAGAACCAATCGGAAAATGCCATCGAACGATTTTGGAGCGTCGTGCTCACAGGCGCGCTCGGCGAAACGGTCGACCGCGCTTCACTCACCGCGGCCCAAAAAGTTTTTCGCGATGGCTTTTGGAACGTCCGCGGCGCATGCGACCTCCTCTTGCCGAAATTGCCGCTTGTGGAAATTTTCCACGACCGCGCCGGCCGATGGCTGGCCGAACACGGCGTCGATATTCATTGCGGCGCTTCCAATACGGTTCGCCGCATTGAAACCGACGGCCGTCGCGCCCGATCGCTCGTGTTGGCCGATGGCACGCATCGCACGTTCGACGCCTGTATCGTCGCCGTCGCTTGGCGGCAGTGGCCGAGATTAGTGGCCAGTGGTCAGTGGTCAGTGGTCAGTGGCACGCAACAACTCGAATCGGCGGCCATTACGGCCGTCCATCTTTGGTTCGATCGTCCGATTGCGGAGTTGCCGCACGCGGTGCTTGTTGGGCGGCTCGGCCAGTGGCTTTTTACGAAACTGCGCGACGGCGGCCAGCAGTATTGCCAAGTGGTCATCAGTGCGTCGCATCGCATCGCGCGGCGAACATGCGACGCATGGATTGCAGACATTCGCCGCGAATTGGAAACCTTGTGGCCGGCCGCTCGGCAGGCGAAGCTGTTGCACGCCCGCGCGGTGACACAATCGGCGGCGGTTTTTTCCGTCACGCCGGAGTCCGATCGATTTCGGCCGCCGCCGCAAACGCCGCTCGAAAATCTTTTTCTGGCCGGCGATTGGACCGCGACCGGCTGGCCCGCCACGATGGAAGGCGCCGTTCGCAGCGGTCGGCGCGCGGCGGAATTGCTTTGATAACCGTCTATTCGTCGCCGCCGGGCAATTGAAACAGACGCCGGGCGTTCGATGTAGTTTCGGCCGCAAGCCGCTCGTCCGGCACGCCGCGCAGCTCGGCCAAAAACGCCGCCGTAACCGCCACATTCGCCGGCTCGTTCCGTTGCCGCTTCCCACGATAAATCTGCGGCACGAGATACGGACTGTCGGTTTCGATCAACAGCCGATCGGCTGGTATCGTTTGCGCGGCCGCCTTGAGCGCCTCGAACTTCTTGTTGGAATACGTCACATTGCCGGCAAAACTGATATACAGCCCGAGCGACAGGCATTCGGCCGCGAAAGCCGCGTCGCCGCTGAAGGCGTGAATGACGCCGCGCAATGATCGTTGCGTTCGGTCGTTGGCGGCATGAAGCATCGGCAGCAGGTCGGCTTCGGCGTCGCGGCAGTGAATAATCACCGGCAAGCCGCTTTCTTCCGACAGCCGAAGATGTCGATCGAGATATTCCTGTTGCAGCGGGACGGGGGCGTAATCCCAATGGCGATCGAGGCCGGTTTCGCCCAGCGCCACGACGCCGGGCCGGCCGACCAACGACGCCACCAGTTGCCAATCGCCCGGCGCGGCTTCATGCACGAAGTTCGGATGGATGCCGACGGCGGCGAAGACGCCGAACACGTTGGCCAATCGCATGACGGCCTCGCTCGACGCGAGCGACGCCGCCGGGCAGATCATGGTCTCGACGCCCGCCGCCCGCGCTCGAGCGATCACCTCGCCGCAATCGGCGTCAAACTCTTCTTGATCGAGATGAGCGTGCGTGTCGATGAACATAAGAAAAGCGGCGTCAATTCAGCTAACCGTTTTTATTGGCGTTTTCGGCTATTTCGCCGGCGATTTTGCCGAGCACATCCATGTGGCCCTTCGCGTTGCCGAGTATTTCGGCGGCCAAGGCGTGCAAGAACGAATCGTTTTCCAACTCGGCGGCGCATTGCTCGAACCACGCGATGTCTTGATCGAGGCCGTGGAGAACATCCAAGAGCAAGTACGACAGCGAAAGGTCGTGCTTGGCCGTAAACTCGGCCGGAAAAGAGCCGGGCCGAGGATGTCCGCCGCACTCAACAATCGCTTTCGCCACGCGCTCGGCATACATCCGCTGGTCGGCGACAAGATTGCGAATCGCTTGGCGGATCGGTTCGCTGCCCGGCCCTTCCCACGCCTTCGCGTCGGCCAGATACGCCGGCAGCGAACGGCAAAGAAGCCGCAACAAACGATCCAAGACGGGAACGATCTCGAACGCTTTCATGGCATTAGCGGAAAAAGGCGGAAGCGGCGGCGCGGGCAAGGTCCAGCAGGCCGCTAGGAATGAAAAACAACAGCACCACGGGAAGCGTCAACAACAGGCAATAGCTGCCGAGCATCGAGGTCAACGGAATCTCCGGCACATCCAGATACAACGGATCCGGCGCAAAAATCATTACCTTCACCACGCGCAAATAGTAAAACAAACTCAACACCGTATTCAACGCGCCGATGAACAACAACGCCCACAGTTTCGCTTGCACCAACGCGCCGAAAGCGTAGAATTTCGCGGTGAAGCCGGCCAGCGGCGGCACGCCCACCAGGCTGAACATCACGATTGCCATGCAAACAGTCAGCCCCGGCGAATACCGGGCCAAGCCGGCGTAATCGGCGATCTCCTCGCTGCCCAGCGCATTGCGCAAAACCGCCACGATGGCGAACGCCGCGAGGTTCATAAACATGTAGATGCCGATGTAAGTTATCAACGACGCAATGGCGCTTCGGGCGGCGTCGAAATTGGGGACAGCCGCGGCGTCTGTGCCGAGAAGCGCCACGGCAGCCGCCACCGGCATCATCATGTAGCCGGCGTGCGCGATCGTCGAATAGGCCAGCAGCCGCTTCATGTTCGTTTGACCGTAGGCCGCCAAATTGCCGAACGTGCAAGTGACCGCTGCCAGCAGCGAAATGATGGCGACGATGTATTGCCGCACCGGCGCGAGCACCGCGACCGCCGCTGCATCGCTCGCGCCGCTTGCTCCTTGCGGGAACGAAAGGCCGGAGGGGAACGCGAAGCCGGCGGCCAAGCGAACCAGCAGGCCGAGCGCGGCGGCCTTCGAGGCGACCGAGAGGAACGCGGCGACTTCGGCCGTGGCGCCCTCGAAAACGTCGGGGGCCCAAAAGTGGAACGGCACGGCCGACAACTTGAACGCCACGCCCACGGTCAACATCAGGCCGCCGAGGATCAGCACCGAGGTTTGGCCGGCAGTCAGTCCGCCGGGCGATTGAAGCAAGTCGGCCAGCCGGGCGGTCATCGTCGGCAAT
>CAZWNM010000041.1:0-9355 GCA_964635765.1 uncultured Planctomycetaceae bacterium
TTGAAGGGAATTCTAATTGTCGCTCAAGGGAAAGAGTAGTTGTCGCCGAACAGGCTGGTATCAACGCGCCCCGCACTGGCTGGTTTTAACGCGCCCCGTGACAATTGTTCAAGACAAGCGTAAACCTGACAGAAAAAATCTTTGTAAACTGACACTTTTCTGCCTTTCGTTGGTCGGGTCGGCCAGTCGGCGGAAGTGACGAAAGGCTAGTCACAAACCGCCAACAGGCCGCTTGGCCGATAGCTGGTCGGCCTTCCCATGGCTACATTAAATCACTGAAGCCCGTGTTTTTCAAGTGAACGTTCCCGGCACCTAGCGAGTTATGGGAGCGTACTCAGCAGTCCCTAATCCAAGAATTGGATAGAAGATATAAGGCACTAAGACTAGCCCAATAATGTAAATATCACTTTGGCCAAAATTGCGTCCAATGCGAACCGCAACCATTGCCACCGCAAAGATATTCACAAAAGGAACGAAGAAAAGAAAAACCCACCACAGTGGCAATTTTGCGATTCGCAAAGCTAGAAGGATATTGTAAATCGGAACCACAGTTCCCCAGCCCGGCTGTCCAGCTTTGGCAAACATCTTCCAACAGCCAACAACAATGATTGCCAAAAACACCCAAAATAGCACCGAGGCGTACAGATCACTGTCTAGCAACGTGCTGAGAATCCAAGCGCATGCTATGCCAAGTCCAATCCAAAGAACTAAGAGAACCCAGACATTTCTGATACTGCGTTCAAAAAGCTCGGCAAAGTAATCCTTCTCGCAGCGAGTTGCCCCAGGTTCCACCAAACTCGCCATAGGAATTGGAAGCGTTTCCGCTGCTGGCACAGAGTGAACACGGGCGGACTCAGGTGCCATCGGGCGTCCACAATGCGGGCAATTCGCGGCGAGCTTTGATACCACGTCCTCACAATCGGGACAAGAAGTCAACTTAGGGTTGGCTTGGGTGATCTTTGAATCCGTGCCAATGTGATCTGACACCATCGTGCTGGTTGGGTGTGCGTCTGGACGTGGCACAGAAATTGGCGAGCGACAGCTAGGACACAACACCATTTGTCCGGCAAGTTTGTTGCTGGCACTCAACGCTTTGCCGCAGGTCGAACATCGCAACTGGATAGACATCCCCCACACCCTCCATGCTGTCCACGATAACGCCACTCCAATGCTGGATCAAGCACTCCCCCCAGTTAAGCGGGCACACGGTTTGGGCAGTCTCGATTTTCGACGGGGCGGCTGCTGGGCTTGCGTTTGTCGTTGGATTGTTGATACTACTTGATACCCCCTATTGGAAACGGTAGGATATTTCCAAGTTGGCACCACAAAAAGGAGGAGGTATTCCATGGCCCAAATTTCATGTCCGAAATGCACTTGCATCGCCACAGAATCGCGGGGGTGTCTGATTTGGCTGGGTGTGATTCTGCTATTCCCAATCGGACTCGTTCTGCTGCTACTAAAGCCCCCCTACTACAAATGCATGGGTTGTGGTTTCAAGTTTAAGCCATGAGATAACTCTGCACGACCCTGTTTCACTCGCCCGCCCATCTAGACCCGCTACCCAAAATCGCCGCTTTACCCTATCGCCCATGCCAACGCAAAACGCCAAAACAGCGTAGTTAGCCGATTGCTTCATGCGACGTAGCCAAGTAGTACCATGTAGTACGATTCCAAAAACTGAAAAAATCCCAGGGGTACGCTACCAAATAGGCATTACCTCCAGTGGTTGGGGGGCCAACCGGCCACGCCCGCCGCCTCCACTACTTCGCGCCGACCCTGCCTTCTTGGAGTGCTGCCGCAAGAGCCTGTTGAACGTCGGGCGGAAGGGTGGCGAGGGCTTCGATGATCGCCGCCAGATTAGGGGCAACTGTGCCGGATTGTGCGCCAGGTGTGCCGGATTCCGTGCCGGGTATTTCCGAAACCCCCATATTTCCCGAAGAATCCTGGGGTTGTTCGAGTCCCTTATCGCCCACTCGGCATTGTGTATCGTATTCCACAGTCGCGTAAACCCTGGCAAAACCGGGGTTTGCGTTTCTTGTTGCCGCGAGTTGCGAGGCGATTCCTGCAGTTGCTGCACTAGATTTTGCGCCGCTTTTCCGGCAGGGGTTTGTCGCACGCTGCTTGTTAATAATGCCCGTCGGTGGTATGTAAATAGCGATTGTCGGCCACCGCTGGACCTTTGAACGTGCCGCTCCATCAACAGCGAAACAATATTGAGATAAGCCATGAGTTGCACGAACCATAAAAGCGTTTCGCGGCGGCGGTTTTTGCGTTGTAGCGTCGAAGCGGCTGCCGTCACTGTTGCGGCACCATACGTCATTCCCTCGGGCGTGCTGGCGGCGCCGGGGCGACCGGGGGCCAACGATCGCATTGGTATCGGCGGGATTGGCGTCGGACGCCAGGGCGGCGCCGTGGTGCGGCATGCCGCGCAAAACGCCCGAATCGTGGCCGTCGCCGATGTCAACGAACCTCGGGGCAACACGTTCGCCCAGGCGTTCAAGGCGAAGGCGTACAAGGATTATCGAAGCCTTTTGGAGCGAAAAGATGTGGACGCCGTCATCACGGCCACGCCCGATCACTGGCGGGCGTTGATTTGCATCCACGCCTGTCAGGCCGGCAAAGATGTTTACGCGGAAAAGCCGATGAGCCTGACGATCCATGAGGGAAGGCTCATGGCCCAAGCCGTGCGAAAATACGATCGGGTGTTCCAGACCGGAAGCCACCAGCGTTCGATGGCGGCGAATCGGCTTGGCTGCGAATTGATCCGCAACGGGTGGATCGGCAAGGTCACGAAAATCATCGCCCACAACTATCCAAGTCCTTGGGAGTGTGCCCTGCCGGCGCAGCCCGTGCCCGCCGGGTTGGATTGGGACTTGTGGTGCGGCCCGACGGAACTGGTCCCGTACAATCTTGACCTCTACACGCCTCGCGCGAAGCCGGGCTGGATTTCATTTCGTCCCTATTCCGGCGGCGAGATGACCGGCTGGGGCGCCCACGGCCTCGATCAAATTCAATGGGCGCTCGGCATGGATGACAGCGGGCCGGTCGAGGTTTGGACGGAAGGCGCAAAGTTCAATCCGCCGACGTACGGCAATCCGGAATCGCGCCGGCGCGGCGACACCGTTTGCAGCGTGCCGAAGGTGTTTTTCCGCTACGCTGACGGCGCCGTTGTCGAGTTTGGCAGCGGTCCGCCTGGCGGCGCGATATTCATCGGCGAACAGGGCAACATTACGATCGACCGCGGCGTGTGCAAATCGGACCCTCCGGAAATCGCCGCCGAATCGATCAAGGCCGCCGAGATTCATCTCACGAAAAGCGATGACCACGTGCAAAACTGGCTCGACTGCATCAAGACGCGGGAAAGAGCGATCTGCGATGCCGAGGTCGGCCATCGCTCGGCGACCATCTGCCACTTGGGCAACATCGCACGCTTGACCGGCCGCAAACTTCGCTGGGATCCGGTGAAGGAAATCTTCCCTGACGACGCGGAAGCGAGCGGCTATCTCGACCGGAAGCGGCGAAAACCCTACGAATTGCCGGAGCGCGTGTAATTGCGAAAAACATGGGAAATGTCGGTATTGGATTGAATCTGGAAGCGGTGCGCACCTCCCACAAATCGTTCGAGTGGGGCGTTCAATTCGCCGTGGAGCTTGGATACGAGTACATCGAGCCGATGGTGCATTGGGGCCGCGAACTGTTGAGCGAGGCTCGATATTTCCACAGCGTTTCGATGCTCGACGATCCGTTGCGCATTCGCAAGGCGTGCGAAAAACACGCGATGAAGCTCTCGGCCCTCTCTTCGCACAGCCAACTCTCCAAACCGGAAATCGCGGTCGAGTATCTCAAGCAGGCGGCTCGCTACGCCGCCGAATGCGGCGCGCCGGTCATCAACACGCACGAAGGACACAAACAGCCGTGGACGACCGAAGAGGAAGATTTCGTGCTCATTCGCTACTCGATCATGGAGGCGTCGAAAGTTTGCGAGCCGCGCGGAATCAAGCTTGGGCTTGAAATGCACCAAACGTATTCGCTCATTCCAGAACAATATGACCGGATTTTGAACCTGGTGCCATCGCCGATCGTCGGCGCGAATTTCGACACCGGTAACGCCTATCTTGGCGGCGAAGACCCGATCGCGTGGCTCGAACGCATCAAGCACCGCTTGGTTCACATGCACGCCAAGGACATTTCGGTGGAACAGTCGAGTGCCGAACGCGGCAAGGTGATGGGCACGGCGGTCGGTTGCGCTTGCGGCGACGGCGTGATCGACTGGGAAAAAGTCATTGCAATCATCCAGTCGATTCCGCAAGACATCGTGCTGAGCGTCGAGTGCGGCACGTTGTACCAAGCCGCGCGAAGCATCGAACATTTGCGCCGTGTTGCGGAAAAACGGCATGCATCTAGCGGAAATTCATCATGTTAATTTATCGGCAAATCATTTTTCAACTTCTGTTGGCGACGGCGTTAGTGGAAATCGGTTGCGCGGAAGAAACGCCTCGCGCAAAACCGAATATTTTGCCGCCCACGACTGAATGGCTGGCCACGGTCAGAAAGGCCGCTCCCGCAAAGCCGACGGCATCTGCCCCGAAGCGAAAAATTCTCGTGTTTTCACTGTTCACGGGCTTCGATCACAAGGTCATTCCGCATGTCAACAAAGTTTTCAAGATACTCGGCGAAAAATCCGGCGCATTCGACGTCGATGTCACGGTGGACATCGAGGCGTTGAAACCGAAGCGGTTGGCTGCGTATGACGTGCTCATTCTCAACAATAATTGCCCAAAATCTCCGCGTCGCAATCTGTTTCTTGATGAATTGGAAACGAATCGGAAGTATCGCGGCATGACCGAAAAGGAACGGCAAGCAAAAGCCAACTCGGTGGAGCAGTCGATCCTCGATTTCGTGGCCGGCGGAAAGGGCCTTGTTGCCATACACGGCGCTGTTACGATGCTGAATAACTCCACCAAGTTTACGGAAATGATCGGCGCCGCCTTTTACTATCATCCCGCAGCCCAACAAATTACGATTCGCACCGTCAATCCAAACGATCCTTTGGTTGCGGCTTTCAAGGGCAAAGAGCCTTTTGTTCACGACGATGAGCCATATTGTTTCAATGGGCCCTATAAGAGGCTCAACTTTTGCCCCCTTCTTGTCGTGGACACGAAAAAACTGAATGATCCGAAGGGCGAAGCCGGGAAGACGGTTCGCTACGTCGCCTGGGTCAAACCGTACGGCAAGGGTCGGGTGTTCTATTGCTCGCCAAGCCATTTCCCGGAAAGCTACGAAAGCTGCACGCTCCTGCAATTTCTACTGGACGGCACGCAATACGCAAGCGGTGATCTCCAATGAAGTTTGCGGCGAAAAAACAGGAAACGCTGCTCGTCCTCGCAGCTCCGGCCGGCCGGAGGCGATGGGACTCTTTCTTTTTGCCGCCTACGATGGCGCCCGCGGGTCTATTCTTCTCGAAATTTCCGCGGCGTCGCACCGAATCGACTGCGAAACGATGTGGCGAAATACTGACTCGACGCGAATCCGCACGCCAAAGCAATGTCGGTGATGCTTCGCTCGGGCCGGCTTTTCAACAGTTCCGCCGCCACGGTCAACCGACAGTAGCCAAGGTATTGGATCGGCGTCATGTTGGTCAACTGCTTGGTGCGATGGATGAAGCCGGTCACGCCCATGCCGCAGCGACGGGCCATGACGTGGACCGTCCATTCCGAGGCAAGTTGTTCGAGGTTTTGTTGCAGATCGGCCCAAAACAATTCGACCGTGCGGCGGGTGCTCGAAAGCGATTCGTCGAGTGGAACGTCGCGGCGGCGAAACATTTCCAGCGTCGAGAGAAACAACTGATTGAATTGCACCGCCAAGCAGGAAACGGCGCTGCCGTCGCGATCGGTTTCAACGGCCGAGGCGATTCGCTGGAAACATCGAGCCACCTCGGGCGTGGCGCGCCAAACCGGCTGCTCGTTGTGCCGCAGAATGTCCGTCAACTCGCGCAAATCGGCCGACGTCAACACGATCCACGTCGGCCACCGCCATGCCTGATGCGGCCGGCGAACGCCGACATCGAGAATCAGCCAATGCAGCCGCCCGGCGCCGATGTGCGGATCGCCCAGCCGATGCCGCTGCCAAGGGCGGGTGACGGTCAAATCGCCGTCGTGAAGTTGAACGGCTTGGTCGTCGACCGCGAAATCGATTGCACCGCTTTCCAAAAACGTCAGTTCGACGCCCTCGTTTCGATGCCAATCGAGGCCCCAATCTTGCGGCCGGGCGGCGTCCCAAAAACCGACGGTTTTTACGCCAGGCAACGCCGCGCGCGGCAACCGGCGACCGGGATAATGGCCGCGAGAGAGGGCCTGCAATTGCACTTGGCCGGCCGCCGCCGCGCGTTCCAACGGGTCGCAGGCGTCCGCCGCGTACGTTCGACCGTGTTCTTCGTAAATCGGGACCGGCATGAGCGTCGGTGTGTAAAGTTTTTCGGCGAAAGATCGTGAACGACAGGCTTCGCCGCATACCTTATCATTATAACATACTTTGTTTTCCGAAGAAACAGGAGCCGACCGCGATGGGGAAAGTCTCTCTGGGCGTCAATTTGGAATTCGTTCGCCACGACGACAAGCCGTTCGAGTGGGGCGTCGAAAAAGCCGCCGAATTGGGCTATGAATATGTCGAGCCAATGGTCCACTGGGGGCGCGAACTGTTGAGCGAGGCCGGCTATTTCCATAGCGTCTCGATGCTCGACGATCCGTATCGCGTTCGTCGTGCATGCGAAAAGGCCGGCGTAAAGCCATCCGCCCTTTCGGCCCATTGTCCGCTTATCAAGCCGGAGATCAGCGTCGAGTATCTCAAACAAGCGGTGCGATTCGCGGCCGAATGCGGCGCGCCGGTCATCAACACCGACGAAGGCCCCAAGCCGAAGTGGACGACGGTTGAACAAGATTATACGCTGATGTGTTACACGCTGCACGAGGCCGCCGCCCTGGCCGAGCCGCGCGGCATATTGATCGGCATCGAGCCGCATCAGCAATACAGCAAAACGCCCGACGGCTTGGACCGCATTCAAGGCTTGGCGGAATCGCCGGCGGTCGGCATCAATTTTGACACCGGCAACAGCTATCTTTCGGGCGAAGACCCGGTCGCATGGCTCCGCCGCGTCAAGGATCGGCTGGTCCATTTGCACGCCAAGGATATTTCGGTCAGTCAGTCGGAATCGGAACGCGGCAAAGTGACCGGCACGCCGGTGGGCTGCGCTTGCGGCGAAGGGGTGATCGATTGGGCGAAAGTCATCGAAATATGCAAAACCGCCCCGCGCGACATTGTTTTCAGCGTCGAATGCGGCACGGTCGATCAGGCCGCTCGAAGTATCAAGTATCTGAACCGCTTGTTATAATAAAAAGGGATGGTGCGAACCATGACTTCCGAAGCAAAACACTTGCCGACCCGGCGTCAATTTTTGGGCCACGCGGCGTCCGTGGCGGCAGCGACCGTCGCTGCGCCGGCGTTGTTTCGCGCGAATGCGATTCAAGCCGCCGACATGAAGCCGAAATGGGCGATGCGGCTTTCGACATCGACCGTCCAATTCGGCACGCTTCCGATCGAAAAGGCGTGCGAGCAAATTGCCGCATTGGGATTTGAAGCCGTTGATTTCTGGCCTGCCAATTTCCAATGTCCGCACATGGACGAGATCGAAAAACGCCTCGGCCCCGAAGGCTTGAAGGAATTGCTGGCCAAATACAAGCTGAAGCTTTATGCGTTCACCTGTTACGAAGTGGACTATCCGCATAACAAGATAAACTATCCGCGCTATGCGGAATTATTGGGCAAAGTCGGCGGCGGTATCGCGGTCCGTGAAGCCAAGTACGGGAAAGTCAATAATCTGACCGCCGAAATGAAGGCCTTTTTCGAAAGTCTTAAACCGCAGATCGAATTGGCGGAAAAGTATAATTCCCGCATTGCGATCGAGAATCACATTGCGATCAAGAATCTCGGCGGCAGTCTGCTCAATTCCGTGGATTCGTTCAAGGCGTTCGTCGATCTGAACAAAAGTGATCGCGTCGGCCTCGCCTTGGCGCCATTTCATTTGCAGATGGCGAAGATTTCGGTCGAGGAAGTCATCGGCATCGTCGGGAAGCAGTTGTTGTTTTTCTATGCGTGGCAGTTTGGCGAAGGCTTGAACCAGTTGCCCGGCATCGGGCCGACCGATTGCACGCCTTGGCTCGCCGCGTTGGCGAAGGCGGACTATCGTGAATACGTTAATCCGTTCATGCACGGCCATCCCGGCCCGGAAGAAATGGCCAAGGCCTTGGCCGTGTCGCGCGATTATCTGAAAAAGTGTTACGAGAAGGCGGTATAACAGACCGTTGAAATGAACGTGCGCACGATTTTCACGTTTTGACGTCAACGCCTGCCGGCAATCGTCGCAGCATGTTGTGCCGCGTGGATCGCAACCAGCGTTCAATGTCTGGCGAACGAAGAGGCACGTCAAGGGGCAGACAATTGTTGGCCGCCGTTGGCCGCAAAAGACGGATGGCCTCTATTCCGGCGTTACGGCGACCAGTTCGCGGCAGACCGACTCGAAATGCGAGGCGTCGAGCGTCTTCTGCTCCTCGGCAAAACCGACCAAAAGCGCCAAGTCGCAAAGCCGGTTGATTTGTCGGGCGATGCCGTGCGTCAACTCTTGAAGCGTCGGCAGCGCCGTCGGATCCACGATTGGCTGCGTCGCGCCGGCGGCTCGAAGCCGATGCTCGACGTAGGCCGCCGTTTCCGCTTCGCTGAACGGACGAACCAGACATTTCACGGCGAGCCGCTCTTCCCATTGCGGCGTGCGATCCATCAGCGGCAAGAGCGACGTTTGGCCGACCAACAACAGCGTGAGGGCGGGCCGGCCGGCCGGCTCGAAGTTCAACAGCAACCGCAACGCTTCGAGCGAGTCGGAACTTTCGATCAGATGCGCCTCGTCGATGGCGATTACCGCGTGCCGGCCCTTCGCCACATTCGCGGCCAGGAAACGCTCGATCCGCCGCACGCTGACGCCGATGTCGGAGTTTTCAACCGCACAGCCCCGGCCGTCCAATTCATCGGCCAAATAGGCCAGCAGGTCGGACGTGGGCATTTGCGGAAACACCAGATGCACGAACGGCGAGAAATCTTCGTCCAACATCCCGCGCAACATCGCCGTCACGAGCGTCTTGCCCGAGCCGGAAGGCCCAGCCAGGAGCGCGCCGCCGCGGCGATTTTCGACCGCGTATCGCAGTTTCAACAATGCCGCCTGATGCGATTCCGCCGGATAGTAAAACCTCGGGTCGGCGGCGTTTTCAAACGGCTTCTGATTCAGATGCCAATAGTTTTCGTACATCGT
>CAZWNM010000042.1:0-9264 GCA_964635765.1 uncultured Planctomycetaceae bacterium
TTACACGGCCGAATCGCGCGGCGTTTTTCCAGCCTGGGAAAAGGGCGCCGGCGATCGAACCGCGTGCAGCGAGAAATCGCATGTCTCCGCCAAGCTAGCACAAAAGATACATTTTTACAACCATTTTTTTGGCCATTTTATAACCTGTTTGTGCCAAATGACTTAGCGTAACAACCACGATTCCTAGAGGGTGCCTGCTGGACAAGGTGCAAACTTTTGACTAAAATAATGCCTATGACGCTACAAGTCTACGATCCCGATAAAGTCGATCAGCTCGCCCTTCGGCTCCTCGATTTGGCCACAACGGTTCGCCAAATGGCCAACAAAAGCCGAGAACACGGCATTTCCGACATCGCGCTGCACGACAAGAAAGCGCTCGAATGGTGCGCAAAACTAGAGCAATGGGCCAACAAAACCCACGCCGACCTCGAAGTGCGGATTCTTCAAGACAAGGCCGAACGTCGCGGCCGCGCCGCTACGGAATAATGGGCAAAATCGCACGCCGGAATGTT
Organism: uncultured Planctomycetaceae bacterium; assembly: GCA_964635765.1. Classification (GTDB taxonomy): domain Bacteria; phylum Planctomycetota; class Planctomycetia; order Pirellulales; family Thermoguttaceae. Next base: position 513 of record CAZWNM010000042.1, read on the forward strand.
TCTGCGGCGGGAGCAATCGGGCTGGTCGAGCGGTGCGATTCGCCGTTGCTTTTCGCCCGGTTACGTCAACAAACTTGCCAAGCGTTGTCGCAATCGGCGGAGACGTTCGGAATCAATTTGGCCGATCGGGCCAGAAATTTCGCGTTTTTCGGCCGCATACAGGTAACTGAGTCGAATTGCTGAAACTCGGTGTACGCCGGATGCGGAATAGTCGGCATCGCCGGGCGAAATCTGTTCATCCCAATTGGGTTGCATATCTCGCAATTGCGTGCTGATTCCACAAATCAGAACATTCTGAAACGGGCCTGGCAGCAGCGATAAGACGAGGGCAGGGCGCAATTTGACCGGCCCGCCGGCTGTTTGCGGCAACTGAATTAGAACAACATCGCCCGGCTTCATCGGTCAAGCTCCGGATGGATGTCGGCTTCCGTATATTCCGGTTCGTCGTCGCCATAGGCGCGCGAAAGTTGCAGTCGGCCGAATTGCGACCACGATTCGCGGTCGCCGCGCGTCTGCAAGAATTGGGCAAAGTCGAGCACCTCGCCTAGACAATTTTCCGGAAGGTCTTGAAGGACGCAGTCCAACGTCTGTTTGGTGGTCATACCTCCGCCCTCAATGCTTTAGAAACACCGTTGGGATAATCACCTTTTATTATTTCGGCTTATTTCGGCGCGAGCGTGCAGGACATGCGGCGGCCGTGATGGATCGGCGGCGCTTCGACCTTCGATACGGCGTCGAGCAGCGCGATCACTTCGTCGATCACCTTCCGGCCTTCTTCGATGTGGGCCAATTCCCGCCCGCGGAACACCACCGTCACAATCACCTTGTCCTTGTGTTCCAAGAACTCCCTGGCTTTGGCCACCTTCACCCCAATGTCGGCGTCGCCGGTCTTCGGACGGACGCGGATTTCCTTGATTTTGACCTGATGGGCATGGCCTTTGTGCTGCCGTTTCTTCTGCTGATACTTGAACTTGCCATAGTCCATGATGCGGCAGACGGGCGGGCGTTCGGCCGGCGCCACCTCGACCAGATCGAGCTCCGCGGCCCGCGCTTGACGCATCGCCTCGTCGGTCGTAATGACGCCCAACTGCGTGCCGTCGGCGGCGATGACGCGGACCGGCGTTACGCGGATTTGTTCGTTGATTCGTTGTTTGCCCGTTACTTCCGGCAGCCTCCATTTACCCATAGACTATGTACCTCAAAGGTTTCTGATGAAAAAAGGACTATACCAGTATTTCTCGGTTATTGCACGGTGTCAAGCGAGGGGGCGAGGGGCGGGAGACGAGGGTTTTGGCACCACTGGCCTAACCAGTGCTTTGTCTCTCGGTCTCCACAGTCTCCTAGTCTAGCTTTTTCTCGGCCGTTTTTCGCACGGTTTTCGCCTTCACTTCGGCCCGAAGCCGCTCCAGGGCGGCGTCGAGCGGCATCGCGCCCAAGTCACCTTCCAGCCGGTCGCGGACCGAAACCTTGCCCTCTTCGGCCTCGCGGCCGCCGACGATGAACATATAGGGGATCAACTCCAATTGGGCGTCGCGGATTTTCGCCCCGATCTTTTCCGCTCGATAATCGCCGGTCACGCGGAAGCCGGCCTCGCTCAACTGCCGCTGCACGCCGCGGCCGTATTCCTCGGCCTTCTGGCTGACGACCATGACGCGAACCTGCTCCGGCGCGAGCCACAGCGGAAACGCCCCGGCGAAATGTTCGATCAACATGCCCACGAATCGCTCGAACGAGCCGAACGGGGCGCGATGGATCATCACCGGCTCGTGCGGCGTGTTGTCGGCGCCGATGTATTCCAGGCCGAACCGTTGCGGACTCGGCAGGTTGTAGTCGAGCTGCACGGTGCCGAGTTGCCATTGGCGGCCGATGCAATCGGCCACGACGAAATCGGCCTTGGGGCCGTAAAAAGCTGCCTCGCCGCGTTCGATGTGCATGTTCGGCAAGTTCATCTCGCCGCAGACTTTTTCCAGAGCGTCTTCGGCCCGCTGCCACGTTTCCGCGCCGCCGACGTATTTGTCGCTCGCCGGATCGCGGAATCCGAGCCGAACGCTGTAGTTCTCAAAACCGAGCGTTTTCAGCACAAATTGCGTCATTTCGATGCAGCCGCGGAACTCCGAGGCCACTTGTTCCGGGGCGCAGAAAATATGAGCGTCGTCTTGCGTGAAGCCTCGCACCCGGGTCATGCCGTTCAATTCGCCCGACTGCTCAAACCGATGCACCGTGCCGAACTCGGCGATCCGCAACGGCAAGTCGCGGTAGCTTCGCGGCTTCGATTTGTAGATCATGATATGGTGCGGGCAGTTCATCGGCCGCAGCAAATATTGCTCGCCGTCTTCCATTTCGATCGGCGGGAATTGCGAATCCTTATAATACGGATAATGGCCCGACGTTTTGTACAAATTGACGTTGCCGATGACCGGCGTGTTGACCGGCTGGTAGCCGCGGCGGATCAATTCGCCGTAGAGGAAGTTTTCCAACTCGTGGCGAACGACCGCGCCCTTTGGCAGCCAAAAAACAAGGCCGGAGCCGACCGCCGGGTCGATCATGAACAGTTCGAGCTGACGGCCCAGCACGCGATGGTCGCGCCGCTTGGCTTCTTCGACCTGACGGAGATGGTCTTCCAATTCCTGACGGCTGAAAAACGCGGTGCCGTAGAGCCGTTGCAACTGCGGACGCGAGGAATCGCCCTTCCAATAGGCGCCGGCGACCGAAAGCAGCTTGAACGCCCCGATGGCCCCGGCCGACGGCACGTGCGGACCGCGGCAGAGGTCGATAAACTCGCCTTGCCGATAGAACGAAACGGCCGACTCGTCGGCCAAGCCGCTTTCGAGATGTTCGACTTTGAGCGACTGGTGCAAATCGCGGCAAAACTGAATGGCCTCTTGGCGATCCATTTCGACCCGCTCGAACGGCTCGTCTTCGGCCACGATTTTGGCCATTTCGGCTTCGATTTTCGGGAAATCGGCCTCGGAGAGCGCGTGTTCCATCCCAAAATCGTAATAAAACCCGTCGGAAACCGTCGGCCCGAACGCCAATTGCACGCCGTCAAACAACCGCATGACGGCCCGGGCCATGAGATGGGCGCACGAATGCCGCAGCAAATCGAGGGCTTTCGGGTCTTTGTTGGTTATCAACCGGAGCGCGATCTGGCCGTCGGTGGGCAGCGGATAATTGACGCCGACCAGACAGCCGTCGACTTCGGCGGCGAGAGTCGCTTTAGCGAGCCGAGGGCCGATATCGGCGGCAACGTCGATCGGGCGAACGCGGCGAGAGTATTCAAGAACCTTTCCGTCAGGCAGCGCGACTTTTAGCATGGAACTCCAGGGGCCTCGCAGGCAACCCCCCGACGGATGGGACACCGATACAAAGGATGTCGCACAGGAACCCCGGCGGGGAAATAGAACAGTTGCCCAGTATATTCATTTTCTGCATGTTTCCGCAAGGGTGGTTCGGAATATCGCGGGGATAAGGGCCAAAATGACCTGGGGATAGGGGAGCAGGAGTCGTGGAACTGACCGCGGACCACTGATAACCGACCAATCTCCGGCAACCCTACCGAACTCCAGAGCGTCCGGGAAGAATGTTCAGGTTTCTGATTGCCTCGCCGAGGGCCGGATTCCGTTGCAATGCCTCGTTAAGCTCGCGACGGGCCGCGTCGTAGTTTTTCATATCCATGAAAACGGCACCGAGATCGGCATGATACTCCGCGTTGGCCGGATCGAGGCGTATCGCGGTTTGGAGGTGTGCGGCGGCCTCCGACAGCTTGCCTTGCGCTCGCAACGATCGTGCCAACATTTGATGGACGGGCACAAATGCCGGATTTCGGCGCAAGGCCGCTTCCATGGCGTCCACGGCGTCGTCGTACCGCCCGGCTTGATACAGCACCTCGCCGCGAAACATCCACGCTTGCAACCGGTTCGGCAGAATTTCGGTCACTTTGCGGCATTGCGACGCCTCATCGCCGGTCATGAAAACGCTGATGCGATTGTCGGGCCACGCGACGCCGACGAACACGGCAACGCCGACCGCTGCGGCAGCCGCCATCGCCAAGCGTCGATCCGCCCACTTGTGCGAGTCGCCGTCCGGCGCGGACTCGGAAAGGCCCGACGCTCGACCGGCGGCAACCAACGTCCCATAAACAAGAAGGGATAGGAACGCAAGGACGAGGGGCCCTACCCGGAAGAGTTTTCCGAGCGTCTGGTGTGATTCGGGATTGCTTGGGAAGAGGAAATAGAGCGTCGGCAGCAAGAGGCAGGCGGTTGCCCAAAAGGCGCATGCCGCGGCGCGTCGGCCCGACGGAGTTTTTTCCGCTCGATAGAGCCACCACAACACGGGAACGGTGGGCAGCAGCGTTGTGTAGTGATACTCCCACACGATCGTATAGCCCAGAAAATACGCTTGAACGCCGAGCATGGCCGCAACCAGCGCCAACGTGGTCCGCCGTCGGACCTCTCGGGTTTTGGCCGCAAGGACGGAAAACGCCAGCACCGCCGCCAACGGCAGATGATAGACAAACGTGGGAACGCGACCGGGAAAGAAATGATTGAAGACACTCGATAGCGAAAACCATTCCGCGAACTGCTTTTTCGACGCGGTACGGAGCACGTCGGGGGCTGCCATATAGCTGCTGCTGCCGCTTTTTTCCCAGATGTTCGTCCAATGAACCCAATTGTCGCGGTGCGGATGGGACTGAAAAACGGCGCCGCGCGGGTTCAACGCCGGAATGAAAAGAAACGCCAACGAGACGGCGACATAGAGAAGCAACGCCGTTACCGCCGCGCGACGGGTTTCTTTCAACAGCAACAACAACGGCAGCGCGATCACGAACAGCGGCTTGGAAAGCAACGAGATGAGCAATCCAGCCGCCGCGAGAACGGCGCCGCGCGACGACCGCGTTGCGTCCATGGAAGTCGCGTCCACGAGTCCCGCCAACAAACATGCCGCCGCCAAAACCGTGAACACGTGCATTTGCCCGTTCCACAAGAGAAGATACGTGGGTGGCGCGGCGAACAGGGCGAAATATGCCAACGCCTTCGCGTTTTCGTCGCTGGTGCGACGGGCGACAATCGTTGCGCTAAGCCACAAAACGCCCAAGGAAACGCATACGAACGAAAGATAGCTTGCCGTCGGCGACAACAGCGAAGTCCACGAGCCGACCGCAACCGACAACGCCGGATGATACGGATACCACGTGGCATAGGGGCCGTAATCGCAAATCTCGGTGGCGAAGATATTCTCGCCGTGCAGAAGGTTGATCCACGCTCGCGGCACCGAAAAAAAATCGATCCCGATTTCACCATATTGCATTGTCAGGAGGAACCGATCGAAAAAACCGAAGAAGAGCGAGAGCGTCATGGCAACCGCCCCGACCACGGCCAACGAACGGAGCAAGTCGGGAACTCGAATGACGCGATGCGACATGATAGGGAATAGGTGATAGGGAATAGGTGATAGGGGAAGTGGTAATTGGCCACTATTTACTGGCCACTTCTTCATTCCTATCTGAAAATGCTCCACAGCCACCAAAGCAGCGTGCCGGCGAGGATCGACGCTAACGGCGTGAGGATCGCCAAAAGCCACCAATCTTTCCAGGCGGCACGGACGGGAATCTGCATCTCTCGCGATGACAAATCTTCCGGCCGCTCCACGATGATCGGCGGCGGAAGCACCGGCTGGCGGACCGGCTCGTCGCGGGCCGTCAAAAACGGCGTCAATTTCTCCCGAACCTCCTTCGCCGATTGAATGCGCTGCGAAGGCTCCTTGGCCATCATGTCGGCCATGAAATCGACAAACTCCGCGCTGAGCCGCGAGTTGAGCCGCCGCGGGTCCAATGGGCGAAGCTCGCAATGCGCGCGGACTTTATCGGCCGTCGTGCCGCCCGGAAACGGAACCTTGCCCGTCACCGCGTAGTACAACGTGCAACCGAGCGAATAAATGTCCCACGCCGGTGTTGGATTCCAAGGGTCGAGCACTTGGTCGGGCGAAAAATAATCGGCCGTGCCGACGATCTTGCCGTGCCGCGGATCGTTTTCATGATTGCCGCCCAACTGGCCGGAAAGGCCGAGGTCGGAAAGTTTCGTATCGCCGTCGGGCGCAACCAGCACGTTGCCCGGCGTCACGTCGCGATGCACGACGCCCTGGGCGTGGGCGTATTCCAAGCCCTCGGCCACTTGCGAAATGATCGCCGCGGCGGCCGAAACGGCAAGCGGCCCGCCCTGCCGAACCAGCTTCCGCAAGTCGGTGCCGGGCACGTATTCCGTCACCATATAATGCACGTTGCCGTCTTGTCCGGCGTCGATGGCCGCCACCAGTTTCGGATGATGCAGCCGGCGCATGGCCTCGATTTCGCGGGTGAAATTGGCGACGGCCTCGGGCGTGGATTTATCGAGCGGCAGCACCTTGACGGCCACGACCGGCCCGGTGTTGTCGCGTTGGGCCTTGAACACTTGCCCCATGCCGCCTTGGCCGATCGAGTCGATGATTTGATAAGGGCCGAGATTGAACTTCGTGCGGCCTTCGAGCAACTGCTTGGCCTGCCACAGGTTGAGCAGCCCGATTTCGACGAGCCGGTCGGCAATCTGCCGGTCGCTCGGCGGCGAGTTTGGGTCGGGCTCGTCGCCTTCCGACCATCGAATGCCCGCCCGGGCCTCGTCGATTTGCCGACGTGTCAACAAACCGCTGGCCAGCGCGCATTGCTCGAACGGCGATGGATCGGGAATGGATTGCATGTTTTTGGAATCGAGCAAGGCCGGATGAAGCCGATTCGCCTCCATTCTTTTTTAACGGGCGGCACGCAACGTGTCAAACTTTCCCTCGCAACTCCTTCGCCGTCGCCACGACGTGCTCGGCCGTGATGCCGAAATGCTTCAGCAATACGCCGATCGGCGCCGACGCGCCGAAACCGGTCATGCCGATGAACTTCCCCCGCGGGCCAAGATAACGCTCCCAGCCTTGTTGAACGCCAAGCTCGACCGCGACGCGACAGGTCGCCTCGGGCGGCAAAACGCCGTTGCGATACGATTCCGGTTGGGCGTCGAACAATTCCCAACATGGCAGGCTAACGACGCGAGTTTTTACGCCCTCGGCCGTCAGCTTTTCATGGGCGTCGATGCAAATCGACACTTCGCTGCCGGTGGCCAACAGAATCACGTCGGGCCGGCCGTCGGCGGCGTCGGCCAAAACGTACCCGCCGCGTCGAACGCCCTCGGCCGACGCGTATTTCGTCCGATCGAGCGTCGGCAAGTTCTGCCGGGTCAGGGCCAACGCCACGGGGCGAGCCTTCTGTTGCAACATCGTCTTGTAAGATTCCAACACTTCGTTGGCGTCGGCCGGCCGAAAGACCAGCAAGTTCGGAATCGCCCGCAACGCCGCCAGTTGCTCGATCGGCTGATGGGTCGGGCCGTCTTCGCCGACGCCGATCGAATCGTGCGTAAAAATGTAGAACACCGGCAGCTTCATGATCGCGGCCAAGCGAATCGCCGGCCGCATGTAGTCGCTGAAGATGAGGAACGTGGCGCCGAACGCGCGAAGGCCGCTCACGGCCATGCCGTTGACGATGGAACCCATCGCATGTTCGCGGATTCCGAAATGAAAATTGCGGCCGGCGTAGTTGTCGGCCGTGAAATCGCCGGCGTCGGGCGCGGTGAGGCGGGAATTGTTCGAGGGGGCCAAATCGGCCGAGCCGCCCAAGAGCCACGGGATTCGCCCGGCCGCCTGATTGAGCACTTTGCCCGACGACACGCGGCTGGCCATGCCCTTGGCGTCGGCCGGAAACGGCTGCATGTCGGCGTCCCAGCCGTCGGGCAAATCGCGGCTGGCCATTGCCGCCAATTGCGCGGCCAACTCGGGATACTTCGCCTTGTAGCCGTCGAACAGCGCGGCCCAAGCGGCGTACTGTTTTTTGCCGCGAACGCCGATGCCCGCCTGAAAATGTTCGAGCACTTCGGGCGGCGTCAAAAACTTCTCGTTTTCCGGCCAGCCGTATGCGATTTTCGTCAGCCGGACTTCCTCGTCGCCCAGCGGAGCGCCGTGGGCTTCGTGGCTGCCGGCCTTGTTCGGCGCGCCGAACCCGATCGTGGTGCGAACGATGATCAACGTCGGCCGGCCGGCGATGAACTTCACGCCGTCGGCCGGATGCACATGCTGCATCGGATGCGGCTGATTCAAGGCCAGCGACTCGCGCTGGGCCGCCTCGGGATTGCGAAACATGGCGAGCGCCCTCCGCAAGGCCGGCAAGTTGTTGACATCGCTCACGTGCAGCACGTTCCAGCCGTATCCGGCGAATCTCGAGCCCACGTCCTCGCTGAACGCCAAATCCGTGCGGCCTTCGATCGTGATTTTGTTGTCGTCGTAAATCCAACAGAGGTTCGAGAGCTTCAAATGCCCGGCCAGCGAGGCCGCCTCGCCGCTAAGACCCTCCATCATGTCGCCGTCGCTGCATAGGGCGTAGACGTTGAAATCGAACACGTTGAAATCCGGCCGATTGTAGCGAGCCGCAAGCCACCGTGAGGCGATTGCCATGCCGACGCTGTTGGCCACGCCCTGGCCGAGCGGCCCGGTCGTCGTTTCGACGCCGGTGGTGTGCCCAAACTCGGGATGACCCGGACAGCGGCTGTTCAATTGGCGAAACTGCCGAATGTCGTCGAGCGACACAGCCGGTTGGTCGGTCGGCCGGCCGTCGGCGTCCAACTGCTTGACGCCGGTCAGATGCAGCACGGAATAGAGCAGCATCGAGGCGTGTCCGCAGGAGAGG
>CAZWNM010000043.1:0-9255 GCA_964635765.1 uncultured Planctomycetaceae bacterium
CAAGGCGCGGCCGTCGCATTCGGCGCGGACGGCGACAAGCCGCAACGCGATATCGTCTTCGGCACGCACCTTAAATTCGGCTTGCCCATCAATCGGCACTTGCAACTCGTCTTGCGGTAGGTCGAGCAGTTGAACCTCGGGCGGCATGTCGCGGATCACCTCGATGCGGTGCCGAATCGGCTGCGGATTTTCGCGGTCTTTAAGGTCTTTGAACCGGAGTTGATACGAATCGTACTGGCCGCGCGTCGGATCGTCGGCGTTGAGCCGGAGCGTGAAACCGCCGTCGGCCGTCCGGTTGGCCGCGGTCATTCGCAGGCAGCGCTGGCCGGTGCAGCCGAGGTCGATTTCGGCGGAATTCGGCTTGATTTCTGTATTCGCCACCGCGTGCAGCGTAACTTGCGTGCCCTCGATCGCTCGAAGGTCGCCCTGTTGCTCTTGGGTTTGATCGGCCATGCCGGTGTAGGCGGGCGGATGGAGCGTGACGCGATCGACGACGATGGCTGGAGCGATTTGCGCGATGATGCGGTATTGCGGCGTGCGGCAATCGCCGGCGGCAAGGTGATAGACGCAATCTTGTTGTATGCCGTCGTTGCCAGGCGGCAGACGGCATTGCCACCGCAGTTCGCCGTCACCGTGGGTCATTGGCATTTCTTGATCGACGCATTGGCCGTCGGCGGTGCTGTAGACCAACACGAGCGGCTCGTCGCCGCGCAAGCCCGAGGCTTCGGCCGAAACGACGACCGATTCGCCCTGCAGGACGGCGATGTTGCCGGGCCGCACGTCGCTGATGTTGACGCGCGTCGGGGCGTCAATTGCCATCCACGGAAACAGCACGCGAGCAACCGACGGGATCGGATTTTTCGGCGAAAATAGAAAATACGCGCTGAACAACGCCACGAGCGCGGCCAGCACGCAGCCGAGCCGAACGATGTGGGCCCGATCGACCGCGACTTCCACTTGAACGTCGGAAAGATCGGCGGCAGCGCGCGATTCGAGGGCGCGATAAATCGGCGAGGCCATTTCCTGACGCCGGCCGCGAAGCAGCAAAAAGTTGATGAGGCTATTTTTGAGCGTCGTTTGGCTTTTTTCGATTGTGGCGGCGGCGAAGATCGGATTGACGCGATGCAACAGCGGCGGGAGCAATCGGCGAACGAAATACGCGCCGGCCGCAAGAACCAGCGTCACGCAAAGCAGCAGCCGTCCCCAGACGCCCAAACCTCCGGCGATGAGCCAGTGGTCGATCACTGCGGCCGCGAAGAGATAGGCGAAGACGCCGATTGCCAGCGTGGTTGCCGCGCCGGCGACGTCGGCGGCTTTGACGTGGCGGCGGGTCTGTTGCAGCCGTTGGTCAATAAACGATTCGCACTCGGTCGGCGCGAACGCGACCTGTGTGGGCGGCTGCATCTGCGGTGGAATTGTCGTTTCGCTCGGCATGGCCGGTTTTTCCCGTGGAAACTCCACTCCTACATTATAGACGGCGGCGGGGTATTTGGAGTTCTTTTTCTTCGTGGATTGGGTGGAATTTAGGCGGAAATCTCGGCTTTCATTCTCAATTTTCACCCCCTACTACCCAAAATCGGCAAAATTGCTATACTTCACTCTTTCCACGTGGTTGTATCGTAGTGCCTCCACGTCATTGTCTTTCGACTCCAATTCGGGAGGGATCCCATGAGCGTCACACGCAGACCAATTCGGGCGGCCGATACCAAGGCAAAAGACATGACCGCCAAGCTGGACATGAGCACCGCCGAGATCGGCTTGACGGTGCGCACGACCAATTGTTTGGAAGAAAAAGGGATATTCACGGTCAACGATTTGCTTCATTGCACGCGGGAGGATCTGCTGGGCATCTCCAACTTCGGCGAGAAGACGTTGGAAGAGGTCTACAAGGCGTTGGAGAAAATCGGTTTCTGCCGCCGCGAGGGGCAGGAGCCCGTCGCCGATTTGCCTCGCAGTTCTCCGTTGCCCCGGTAGAACGATTGCGGAGTTCCAGGATTTGGCTCGCACTTTTCGCTATTACGGCAAGAAACGTGGCCATCGGCGGACAGGCTCGCCCCTGCTGGCGAGCGCCGGAGAAACTCTGTTCTCGGCGGCCATGCTCTTGCTCGGCTGCTGCGGCTTGGCCCTGTTGTTCGTCACGCTGGTCATTCCCGAATGGCGCGTGAACCGCGAGTTCGTCGAAACCACCTGCAAGGTGCGCGACAAGCAAATCCGCGAAAAAAAAAGCGAAAACGGAATCCAATACGTGCCGGAGTTCGAGGTCGAACTGGCCGGCGGCCGCGTCGCTCGAACCAACTACGACATTCACAAGGCGTATTCCGGCAAACGCGAAGAAACGCAGGCGATTCTCGACCGCTTTAAGGACGACGACAAAACCCGATATTCTTGCTGGTACGATCCGACCGATCCCAGCGTCGTTGTCCTGACACGCGGCTACCGCTGGTGGCTTTGGCTGCCCTTCACCGTGCCGATTTCGTTCATCATCATCGGCGCCGGCGGCCTGCTCCATGCCATGCTCCATTGGGGCAAATCGGCCGAACGCCGTGCGGCCACGACATTTCTCGCCGGCGAGCGTGAACTGTTGTTCGCCGCCGGCAATCATTATTTTCCGACCGTGCCTCGCGGCGCCGACATGACCAATAGTCCCGGCACCAAGCTCAACTATCGGTTGCCGATGGCCGGTTCGCCGGGCTGGGCGTTGTTCGGAATTTTGGCGTTCTGCGTCGTTTGGAACGGCGTTGTCGCGGTGTTCGTAGTCATCGCCGTCGGCGGCTTTCTCGCCGGCAAGCCCGACTGGTTCCTGACGCTGCTCCTGCTGCCGTTTCTGCTGATCGGCATCGGGGCTATCGCCGTGCTCGTTCGCCAACTGGTGCTGACCACGCGCATCGGCCCGACGCTTTTGGAAATCTCCGCACATCCGCTGCATCCCGGCGGAAAATATCGCGTGGTTTTGTCGCAGTCGGGCTGGCTGACGATCCAAAACCTGCAAGTGTCCTTGGTTTGCGAGGAAATTGCCACGTATCATCAGGGCACGAACACGCGCACCGAAACCCGCGAGGTGCGCCGCGTCGAGCTTTGGAGCCGCAAAAGCATCAACATCCGCGGCGGCGAGCCGTTGGAGGTCGAAATCGAGCTCAGCGTGCCCGCCGACGCCATGCACTCCCTGGCCGTCGCCAGCAACGAAGTGAAGTGGTCGTTGGCGGTCGAGGGCGACGCCGCCGGCTGGTCCGGCTACGAGCGGGCCTATCCGGTCATCATTCAACCGGCCGGAGGTGTCTCATGAGCGTCGAACCAGCGGTGGTAATTCGTCTCGACGGCTCGGGCCGCTATCAGCCCGGCGAGCTCTTGACCGGCGAGTATTGGGTCGAAGCGTTCGGCGACGAGCCGATCAAGGCGATCGAGGCGTCGGTGCTTTGGCACACCGAAGGCAAGGGCGACGAAGCGATGGCCGTCCACGAGTTTTGGCGACGCGACGCCGACGCCCAGCCGCTCGATCCGCGCCGGCCCGAGCGTTTTTCGACGCGATTGCCGAACAGTCCGTTGAGCTACGACGGGCGAATCGTAAAGGTGCGGTGGTGCGTTCGCGTGCGCGTCTTTCGGAATCGCGGCAAAGAACTCCTGGGCGAGAAGCAATTCCGTCTCGGCGACGTTCCGCCGCTAAAACGCCGCGAGCCAGAGCCGGATGCGGCATCGTGAACAACAAGGCATTTGAAGAAACGCATTGACGTCCCAAGGATGCGAAGTGACGCAGATTGATCGCCCGGAGAGAATCCTAATGAAATCCCTAGCTCGTAATCTTGCCGTGTGTGGCGCAATCGCGCTCTTGAGTTCTGTCGGTATGTTTTTGCTCTTAACGCTGGGCGCTCGTCTTCCACGGATCGGGTATGTTCCGTTTTCCGTCTCTTGCGAGCGTGCGAATACGTTTGATACGTGGCTCTGGGTCTTCGTGATTGTGTTTTCGCTAGGAATTATGGATGCGGTGTTGCGCGAACTCAGACGACGAGCGTTCGCTGAACTTAGGCAACGAAAAACAGACAAGGAGTCAGGCGAGAAGAACTCCCACGACTGACCTCCCTAATGTCGGCTGGCGTTTTTAAGGGTCTGGAGTTTTTTCGGGGTATCCGAAATCACAATCCCAGTTCTTTTTTGACGGCGTCGAGCGAGAGGGTCGGCGAGTCGGCTTCCTCGGCCTTCGCCTCGCGAAGTTGCTTTAAGTCTTCGTATTGCTCCAACTCCTCTTCCACCTGCAAAAACTCTTCGTAGTGCAGAACCACGAAAGCCTTTTGACCGTCATGCTCAAGAATGTTCGGATGAATAGCGACCATTTTACCTTCCTTTAAGTGCGATATGCGTCCCGTCGGTGGCGAACGCGATACACAACAATACGATTGGGCTGCTCAATCTCAAACAATGCCCGATAATCTCCAATTCGCAACCGATATTCGGGCGTAAAATTCGTCAACCGTTTTACGTTCCCATGAAGATCGTTTTTAAGCTCGTTCAGGGCGGCCACGATTTGGGCCGCGTCCGGCTTCGCAATACGTCGCAAATCCTTCGTGGCCCGTGGCTTCAGTTCGACATCGTATCGCATCAATACAGTATACCACCCTGCCCTTTGCAAGGCCAGTGCTTTAATTCCATAGTTTTACATTTTGCCTACTTCGGCCCGTCTATTTGCATCTGGCGGCGAAGTTCGTCGAACCGTTTACGGACGTTCGGTTCCTTGATGGCGTCGGGCGAGAGCGTCGCGAGCAATTTCGCGGCGGAATCGTCGCGACGGCAAGAGCGAAGCACGTCGGCCATTTCAACCGTCAACGCATCGTGACGCGATGTGAGACGATTCGCTTCGGCGTAGTGCCGGAGGGCATGCTGCTCGTCGGTCGCCGCGTAGGCGATGGCCAGCGAGTGATGGAAATAGAATTGAAATTCGCGGCGGACGCCGGGCCGGCTGAGAATGTCTTCAAAATGCTCGTTCCGCTCGGCTTGCGTCCATTTCGACGGCGATACGAGCAGTCGGGCGGGCGACTTGACTAATACCGCCGCCGCGACCGTTGCAAACATGACGCCGATCGCCACGGCCGGCCACGCCGCCGATCGAATGTCAACGAATATCAGCCTGCCGTATTCCAGCAGCGTGCCGCGCGCCCGAAGCCGCGTCGATGCAACGCCGTAGACGGTTAGAAGCACGAACGCAACCAGCACGGGCACGACGCGCATCAGGGCGTTGGGCAACCAGCACGCCACCGGATTTGCCGCATTGAGAATGTTGGGCGTCGGCAGAAGCACGCACGACGCGGCCACGAGCGCGGCCGTCAGCAGCCAGCGAAGCCGGCAATTTTCCTCTTCGCCGCGAAGCCAAACCAGGGCGGGCAGCAGCGGCAGCAGCGTCGTGTAGTGGTCCTCGAACGCGAGAAAAAAGCATAAATAATGCGAAAGGATGCACAACGCAAGCGTAACTATCGCCGCCCGAATGCGATGGATTCGCTCCGCCAAAAGCAGCGGCGTGAAGCTCATTGCCAGAATGATAGCCAAGGGAACGGCGACGATCAGCGATAGAGCCGGCCCGCTGCAATGTGCATAGAGCAATCTCGGCAGGCTGAAGATCGCGTAACTGTTGCTGAAATCGAGTTCTTGCGGCGCCGCGATGAAAAGGATTTGCATGGGCGAAGCGGACGCATGAAAAAGATTCAGCCAGTGTTTGACGTTATAGCCGCCGGGATTCAAGCGAGGCACGAGCAGAAACAGCAGCGACACGGCCGTATAAATCGCCACGGGCGAGAGCAGCTTCCGCCGCGTTTCCGGCAGGAGAAAAAGCACGGGCAACATCAGCAGGGCAACCGGTTTCGAAAACAGCGAAATGAGGATGCCCACCTGAATCCATCGCAAATAGCGTTCCGAAGATTCCGGATTTTGCGAGAGCCGCATGAGGCCGGCCAAAATCATTGCCACGGCGACGACGGGAAAAATGTGCATCTGCCCGGCCCATAACATCAGATAGGTCGGCATCGAACAAAACAGGGCGAAAAACGCGAACGCCTTGGCGGCCGGATTGTCGAACGCCGACGCCAGCAGCCATGCGGCCAGCGCCAGGAGCAGCACCGACGCGCCGACGAACAGGCAGTAGGCCGTCCATGGCGCAAACGGCGCGGTCCACGGTCCGACGACGACGGCCAGGAGCGGATGGGTATGATACGCGGAGCCGAAATCGACGTAGTCGCAGATTTCCGTCAGGAAGATGTTGTTGCCCGCCACGAGGTTTTTGAATCCGCACGGGGTTTGGAAAAAATCGACGGCGATTCGGTGGTTGAAGGCTCCGGCGACGAAGGGATCGAGAAAATGCCAATGAAGCGATGCCAGCATGGCGGCCGTCCACGCGACGGTGACGCCTGCGAGGGCGAGAACCGGCCAGCGAGTAATTTTGGCGTGCGATTTCATAGGACGCGAAAAAATCTCAATCGCCGGTTTGTTTTTTCGGGTCGTTCATGCCGGCCAACTCGCAAAGTTCCGCAAGCTTTTTGCGGAATATCGGTGTGTTTACCTTGTCGGCCGGAAGCGCCGCGAGCAACTTGACGGCCAAATCGTTTTGACGGCCGGAAAGAAATGCTTCCGCCATTTCCAGCGTCAATAACGTGCGATCCTGCGTGAGGCGGCACGCGACCGTGAAGTGCTGAAGGGCCAGTGTCGGGTTCCTTGCCGCGTAGGCCATCGCCAATTGATAGTGGATAAAGCCTTGGGCCTCCGGTTTGACGCCAGGCCGGCCGATGACGTCCTCGAGGTGTTTGTTCCAAGTACCTTGCGTCCACTTCGAGGGCGACGCGAGCAAGCGGTCGGGCACGGTGGCGAAGGCCGCCGCGAAAACGACCGCCAGCAAAACGCCGATCGCCGCGGCCGGCCGTCCGGCCAAGCGAATTTGGGCGACGATTCGCCTTCCTTGTTCGAGCAGCGTTCCGCTTGCGCGAAGCCGCGTCGATGCAACGCCGTAGACCGTCAGAAGCGTGAACGCCGCCAGCACGGGCGCGACTCGCATCAAAGCGCATGGCAGCCAATACGCCTCAGGATTTTTCCACGAGAAAATATTGGGCGTCGGCAGAAGCACGATCGACGCGGCCGCGAGTGCCGCCGTCAGCAGCCGACGGAGCCGGCGATTTTCTTCTTCGCCGCGAAGCCAAACGAGCGCCGGCAAAACGGGCAGCATCGCGGCGTAGTGGTACTCCAACGCGATGAAATAGCACAAGTAGTGCGAAAGGATGCACAGCAAGACCGTCACGACCGCTGCCCGAATGCGGTACGCTCGCTCCGATAAAACAAGCGTCGAAAGGCTCATCGCAAGGATTGCGAGCAGTGGCATCGTGACGATCGCCGCGAGCGTCGAACGGTTGCAAACGCCCTGCAGCAATTTCGGCAGGCCGTAAACGATGTAACTGGTCGAATAATCGAGTTCGGCGGGAATCGCCAAGCGATAAATATGTTTGGAAGAGAGGGACGCCTGGAAAAGATTCAGCCAGTGCGTGGCGTTATAGCCGCCGGGATTCAAGCGAGGGACCAACAGAAACAGCAACGACACGGCCGCGTAAATCGCCACCGGCGCGAGCACTTTTCGCCGCGTTTCGGGCAGCAGGAAGAGTGCCGGCAACATTAACAGGACCGTCGGCTTCGAGAACAGCGAGATCAAGATGCCCGCCTGAATCCATCGCAAATATCGCTCGGAGGAATCCGGATTTTGCGCGAGCCGCATGAGGCCGGCCAAAATCAGCGACACGGCGACGACGACCAGGATGTGGATCTGTCCGCTCCACAGCATGAAATACGTCGGCATCGAGCAAAACAGCGCGAAATACGCGAACGCCTTGGCGGCGGGATTTTTCAGGGCCGTCGCCAAGAGCCATGCGCTCAGCGTCAGAAGCACGAGCGATACGGCCACGAACAGCCTGTAGGCCGTCCACGGCGAAAGCGGCGCCGTCCAGGGGCCGACCGCAACGGCCGCCAGCGGATGATTGTAATAGGGCGTTCCATACGAGACGTAGCCGCAAATTTCCGTCAGAAAAATGCTGTTGCCCGCCAGAAGATTCTTCCATGCGCATGGAAACTGGAAAAAATCCAGTGCAATCGGATTGTGCGCGATTCCGGCAACGAGCGGGTCGAGAAATTTCCAGTGGAGCGAGGCGATCATAGCCGCCGTCCACGCGACAGTGAAGGCCAATAGAACAAACGCTGGCCATCGGGCGGCTTTTGTCGGCGGGGTGGCGGGCGATTGCGTAGAACACGGCTGGAACATGCGTTACGCTCGTTCGGGAAACGACACGGCATTGAGGGTGGGCATTTCAGCTTCATCGGTGCTTCCAGGCGATTTTTTCCGCCGAAAATGCCTGTTTTAACAAGCCTGCCCAATTCGGATGTGAAAAGAATCCGAATAGTCCGGATTTGCCGCCCGATCGTGGGCCGCTTTTTCACTTGGTCGCCTTTTCTTTCAGGGCGTCCGCAGCGACAAAACGCCCGGGTGTGAAAACGTCCATTGAAATCTACCGCCGCAGCGGTTGTTGCTGCGGAGAAATCTTGGAAAAACTCGTGGTTTGCGGGTGATTTCGGCTGCGTGTTCATGTTGCAACGTCTTTTGTGGCAACAGGTTGCGGCATGTTTTGTTGACTTGCCGGCGGTTTTGTTTTAGAGTGGGTTGCCAACCGGCCTGCGTCCGATATAATTCAGACTCAAATTTTGGCAGTAACCACCGAGGTGCAACAACGGAACGCCGGGCAGCCGGCCAAAAACCAGGCAGTCGGAAACGAAAGCCTGGTAAGCAGTTGGGACGAAAAAAGGAAAAATCTTTTATTAGTTTCCTGTTAGCCGTTGACACACTTCGGGCGTTTTGCTAGATTCAGTGTTTCGCCAATTCGAGAGCGAGTTGGCTGTGCGTTCTTTGACAATTTGGTTGTGATAATAAAGTGGCATCTTAATTATTAAGAGCCGCGCGAGCGAGCAATCGCAAGTGCGGCTTCTTTGTAGGGCACTTAGAGCGAAAATTCGTTACAGAATCTTGATCGTCACGTTTTTCAATAGCTGGTTGCTTCGGCAATCAGTTGGCGAGAAACGTGGTGGTTGTGGATCATATAGCGAGATCACGTGAATCGGCTTTTTTTGGAGCGTCAGATTCATGTGGCCAAGCTACTAAGGGCACATGGGGGATGTCTTGGCGTCAGAAGCCTATGAAGGGCGTGGAAGACTGCGATAAGCCCGGGGTAGTTGTCAAACGAGCGTTGA
>CAZWNM010000044.1:0-9204 GCA_964635765.1 uncultured Planctomycetaceae bacterium
CCAGGGCCTTGAAGGCGTCGGTCAACTGCCGCTTGGCGTCGTCCAACAGGGCGAGTTTTTCGCGCGATTGCTTTTGTTCGGCCGCCAACGACTGCTTCAATTCGGCCGCCACGATGTTCAACTGCTTGGTTTCCTCTTGAAACCGGACGATCGCATCGTCTTTTTCCTGAAGCCGGCTGCGAAGTTCCTCGATGGCGGCGTCGCGGCCGAGGACTTTTTCGGCCATAACGGCGGTTTCGGCCGACGCCTCGCCGCGACCGCGATCGAAAGCCGCGGCGACCTTCGCCCTAAAAAAAAGCCACGCCCCGCCGCCGCCCAGGACAAGGCCGACAAACAACAGCAAAATGGGGAGCAGAAAAGCCATAAAGTTTTTTTATCACGAAAGCCCGAAAGAGAGAAGACGCGAAAAAGGCCGCTTGTTTCTTTTTCGTGCTTTCGCTCTTTCGTGTTTTCGTGATTCCGTTTGTTCGCCTTGCAAATGTTATGCTTACAGCTTCGCCTTCAAGCCGGCGTAGGGATTGCTCTTTTTTTCGACGCCGACGGTCGTTGGCACGCCGTGGCCGGGCATCAAAATCGTCTCGTCGGGCAAGGTGAACAGCTTCGAGCGAATGCCGAGCACAAGCTGGCGGTGGTTGCCGTCGGGAAAGTCGGTTCGACCGATGCTGCCGGCGAAAATCACGTCGCCGACGAACACAACGGGCGGCTCCTGGCCTTCCCAGAGATAGACGACATGCCCCACCGTATGGCCCGGAATGCTTCGCACCTGCCACTCAAAGCCCGCCGCTTGGTAGGTATCGCCGTCGGAAACCGTTGTGTCGGCCGCCGGACTGACCAGCGGGGTTCCAAAACCATCGGACAAATTGAGCCATGGATCGCCCAGTTTTGGGGCGTCCTCAACGCCGATAACGATTTGGCAGTTCGGCCATTTCTTTTTAATGGCTTCGTTACCCCCAATGTGGTCGCCGTGGCCGTGGGTAATTAGGATGGCGGCGGGCGTCAATTTTTGCTGTTCCAAATGACGAATAATCTTGTCTGGCTCGAGGCCGGGATCAATAATTACACAGTTGGTGCGGTCCCGAAGCCAAACAATATAGGTATTTTGCCCAAAGGCATGCGATAAAACCGTGGTGATTTGCAAATCCGTCTGCTTCACGAAACTGGACTCCTCACAAAACAGAAAGTTGGGTAAACTATAACGATTAAGGCCCGTTGGACTACAACGGCGACTCTAACGACTAGGTAAAACGGCCTCACGGAAAAAAGCATTGTAATCCGAACCGCCGGAATTTGCGATAAGGCCGAAGAGGATTCACGGAGGAATATTACATGCACCATAAAACTTGGATGATGCGATTGGTGCGGCCGACGGCGGCAGCCTGCGTCGCAATGTTGGGAGTTGGTTTATTTCAAACGGTTGCAGCCGCTCAATATAGTGGCCAACCTGGCCAACAGCAATCGGCGGCGGCGGCGCCCGCGGCGGCAGCGGTTGGCGACCGTCCTATTTATCAGACGGCAAGCCGTTCGGAGATGGCAAAGACGGCGACGGCGGCGCCTCCGCTTGCTCCCGGCCGCGCCGACGAGCATCCGTTGATGCCCGTCTTGCGTTGGGCCTATGCCGGCCTCGGCGATCTCGAAAAGATTCAAGACTATTCAGCCACGTTGGCCAAGCGCGAGCGGGTCGGCGGCAAAGTGCTGGACTATCAATACATGTCCATCAAGCTGCGTCAAAAACCGTTCAGCGTCTACTTGCGTTTCCTCGGGCCGAACGAGCAAAAGGGCCAAGAAGTGATTTATGTCGAAGGCCAGAACCGAGGCGCTATGTTGGCGCACGGCGTCGGCTTTGAGGGCAAGTTCGGCACGCTCAAGTTGAAGCCCGACGGAGCGATTGCGATGCGGAATCAGGTATATCCGCTGACGGAACTCGGCATTCTCAACTTGACGAGGCGGCTTGTGGAAGTTGGCCAACAGGATGTGAAGTATGGCGAGTGCGACGTGAAGTTTTACGAGGGCGCGAAGGTCAAGGACGGTCACGGCAGCAGCCGCGTCTGCACGTGCATCGAAGTGGTTCACCCGGTGCCGCGTCAAAACTTCCGATTCCACACGGCTTACATCTTTGTCGATAAGGAGTTGAATCTTCCGATTTGCTATAAATCGTTCGATTGGCCGAAAACGCCGGGCGGCAAGCCGGAGTTGTTGGAGGAGTACACCTACCTCAACCTGAAGTTGAACAACGGCTTTACCGACGCCGATTTCGACGCAAAAAATCCCGCCTACAATTTCCGTTGAATCGGAACGAGGCATCGACGACATTTTCCCAACGACCTCGCGCCGTATTTGCGGCGTGAGGTCGGTTTTTTAGGGAGATTCGAGATTGGGGATTGGGGATTAGGGATTGGAAAAGGATAACAAATGCCCCTTCCAACCGATGACGCCGCAAACGGCAACCAGCCAGTCGCCGAATCCGCACGCCGCCCGACTCGCGCCGGCCGCCTTGCTTGGCTTTGGCGCATCGGCAAAACCTTGCTGCTCCTCTATGTCTTCGTCGTGGTGGCCGCCATGTTCCTCGAAAACTCGCTGCTGTTTCTTCCGAGCGTTTATCCATCCGGCAATTGGCGCCCGGGCGGGCTGAATTTCGAAGACGCTTGGTTCTCGTCGGCCGATGGCACATCGCTGCACGGCTGGTACGTGCCGTGTCGACACGCCAAGGCCGCGGTGCTGTTTTGCCACGGCAACGGCGGCAATCTTTCCGGGCGGGCCGACGTTCTCAAGGCGTTGCACGATCAGGTCGGCGTTTCGACGCTCATTTTCGACTATCGCGGCTATGGCCGCAGCCAGGGCCGCCCGAACGAGGCCGGCGTGTTGGCTGACGCCCGGGCCGCGCGTCGCTGGCTGGCCGATCGCGAAAAAATTGCGGAAGCCGACATCGTCGTGATGGGCGAGTCGCTCGGCGGGGCGGTGGCCGTCGATCTGGCCGCCCGCGACGGCGCCCGGGCGTTGGTGTTGGAAAGCACCTTCAACAATTTGTCGGACGCCGCCGCCCATCATTATCCTTGGCTGCCGGTTCGCTGGCTCATGCGAAGCCGTTTCGACTCGGCCGGCAAGATCGGCGATTATCACGGGCCAGTGTGGCAAGCCCACGGAGATGCCGACCGCATCGTCCCGCTGCCATTGGGCCAGCGACTCTTTGCCGCCGCAAACCAACCGAAGCAATTCAAGTTGCTGCCGGGCCACGACCACAACCATCCGATGTTGCCCGGCTACTATGCGGAGTTGGCAACATTCTTCGCGCGGTTGCCTCGGCACGATCCGACGCAAAAATAGACCGGTAGGTTATGCTTTAGCATGACACGATAGCCGGCAACACTTATCGTTATGCTAAAGCATAACCTATGAGCTTGCCTATCTTTCCATCCGTGTTCCAAAACGCCGGTTATCGCCATTTTAAGATGGACACTTTAGAAAATAAGACTTTTCATTTTGCCTAATAGTTAGGCATTTACGGACAAGCGTAAAAACTGTGCATTGCTGCTTATTTTAGCGGCACATTGCTTGCATTGCCGTAAGTGCTTGCACAGACAGCACTTAGATTTTCCGTTTGACTCGCTCGCATTATTCTCGCAAAGCCTCGCCCACGATGGACGTCGGCATTGACCTCATTGAAGAGACCAAGGGAGTAACCGAGAGCGATGATTGCAACCGAAAAGGAATTGGATGTCAAGCAAGCGGCCGAACAGCTATTTGCCCAGGAGCCCGATTGGGTCGTGTTCTACCGCGAGGTATTGGGACTTCGCGGCATCGTGCGGCAAACTTTCCCCGCCCGCGAGGAGATTGCCGCGTTTGAGCAAACGGAATCTTATCAGGACATTTTGCGTCTTCTGACGAAACTTCGGGAGCAAGGCCCGACCGCGCTGGCCACCGGCGAGCCGACCCGCGTCATTACGGTCCGCCTGCCTCGCAGCCTTCACGAAATGTTGCGGGTCGAGGCGTTCGAGCATCGCACGAGCATGAACAAGCTTTGCATCTCGAAGTTGCTCCAATTCATCGACGGCCAAAACGTGCCCCTCGACGTTTGACCGGCGGCCAAGCAATCGGCCGCGAAAGACACGGAAGACCGCAGAGGCAATCCGTTTATTGGACTGGAGAGTTGGGGGGCAAAGGCTTCGGAAATCTTCCACCGAACTGGCATTGCCGGCCGTGGCCGCAATAGGTATAAGAGCAGCCATGATGACGAAAAAATGGTTGTTACTCCCGGCATCGCTGATTTGCGGCCTGATCGGCGGAATGATCGGACAATGGATTATTCCACCCGGTCAAAATCAGAAATCGGTCACGTTCGAGACGGTTCGCGTGACGAAAGACTTGATCGTGACACCGAGCGATTCGCCCGAAAAGGGTTGTCGCCTCGGCGCCGATGGAACAATCACGGCGACCGGCGGACTGGTTGCCAATCAAGTCCGCGGAAATCTAATCGTTGGCCATTCGTTGTTGGCCACGTTGAACGCCACGCGGCAATCGTTGGATCAGCAACAAATCGCCGCCGAGTTGACGGCGAATCCCGAATGCGGCGGCGGGCTTCTTCTGCGTAGCCGGGAAGGCATTTTGTGTCCGGCCAACGGACCTGCGGTCCAAGGTTTTGAAACGTTCATCGGCTTTGACAAGAGCAGCCATGGTCCGGCGATTTTCACGCAAAACATCGCGCAAGGTCCGCAAGGGCGAGCGTATGTCGTCTGCGCGACGCAGCAACCCAAGTCGCCGCAGCCGCAGCCGGATACCGCAAGCCAAACGAATCAGCCGTCGCTGCAACAACCGATGCAGCGATAATGCCGCAAAAATGGCGTCGTGCCCATGCCGCCCACGTTTTGTGTCGTGGGCGTGTTTTTTTCTTGGCAGACAATCGCAAGCATTATTTCGTTGTCAGTCTCGCCAGTTTCCGTGGATTCCTGACTGCCACGTCATTGGCCTATTCACCCCAGACCGCCCTGTTTTCGACTGGGTAATGGATAAACTGCATAGAGTTTGCCGGTTTTGCAGTTTTTATGGATTAACGCGACTGGGCTGCCGAATTAATCGGTGTCGGTAATGTCGTCTGGCGGTCTCTTCGTATTTTTCTTGTTTTGGGTTCGCATGGAGATGGCGCGGCCGCTCCGGAGTGAGCAATGCTTCCTCAGAAGTCCACGAGTTTTCGACTGCCGCGACGTTTTTTTCTCGCCCTATTTTCGTTTCTTGCGATCGGGCCGTTCGCCGCAAACTGCTTTGGCGGCAGTTATGTCATAAGTTCCACCGACACCAGCGGCACCGTGACCAATTCGTTGCCTTACGTCGTGGGCGAGTTAAATACGGATGGAAACGGAACAGCTGTTTTCAGCTTCGGCACCGCCAGCACCGACATCCTATTTACCAGCGCCAGCACTCTTACGCTTTCCGGGTCCGGGACGTCAATCTTTACCTTTAAGGTTGGCGGCAGCACAACGAACCCTGTCAGCGTCGATTTTTTGGGCGGTTCCATGACGCTCGGCGCCGGCACCTTCAACTTCAACCCCAACATAACCTGGCAAAACCAATATATTCCCGGCGAGACGCTCCTTTACGGCGCGGCCAGCCTCACGTTTGGAACCATCAGCAGCACCTTCAACAATGCCGGCGACGACGACGTTTTTGCCATCAACGCAAATGACAACATAAAAACCACCGCGTTGAACGGCAGTATTATCGCCGCCTCCAACTATGGAAACGCCTACGGCGTCGCGGCTTCCAGCACCGGTTCCGTCAGCATCACGAATTTGGTTTCAGGGGGCTCTATTTTCGCCGCCGCCGCGACCGGCCCCAGCGCCGTCGGCATCTACGCGGGCACGGTCACGATCACCACGCTCGACAGCGTTAGCTCCATCACCGCGTCGGCGCCGGGCGGCAACGCCTACGGCATCGAGGCCGAGAATTACGTCCATATTTCAACGTTAGCGGGCGTTATCAGCGCCGCCGGCGCGAACGATGTCGCCGCCATCGATTGCCATAGCGGCACGGTGAGCATCGGCGCTGACAGCGGCACGCTCCTCGCGCAATCGACCGACGGCACGGCATCCGGCATTTCCAGCGGCGGCAACGTCGTCATCACCGGAACCGTCAGCGGCGCGATCACCGCAACCGGTGGAACCGGCACTTCCACCGGGGCCTGCGGCATTTCCAGCGATGGTTCCGTTTCCATCGGCGGCGTGAGCGGCAAGATCATCGCGAACGGCGGAAGCGGCGACACCTCGCTCGCCTACGGCATTTCCAGCGGCGGCAGCGTTTCCATCGGAACCGTCACCGGCACGATCGCCGCACACGGCGGAGAAAGCGGTTTCGCCACCAACGACGGCATTTCCAGCGGCGACGGCGTTTCCATCGGCGCCATGAATGGGCTCATCGCCGTAACCAGCGGAAGCAATACGGGCTCCGTGGACTCCGGCGTTTCCGGCCTTGGCGATGTCGTCATCACAACGCTCAACGGCACGGTTTCCGCAACGAGCGGAAACGGCGGCTACGTCACGATCTCTGGAATTTCCGGCGGCAGCGTTTCCATCGGCGTCATGAGCGGACTGATCGCCGCCACCACCACCGGCGCAACCGACACTTTCTCCACCGCCTACGGCATTTCCAGCCACAACGGCATTTCCATCAACGCTTTAAGCGGCACGATTACCGCAAACGCCGGCGGCGGCGCCTTCTCCTCGTCCTACGGCCTCTCCAGCTATCTCGCCAACGTTTCCATCGGCACCGTCAGTGGACTGATTGCCGCAACCGGCGGCAGCGCCGCTTCCGCCACGGCCTACGGCATCTATGCCGCCGGCGCCGTCAACGGCGGCAATTCAAGCACGGCCATGCTCATCACCGGCACGGTTTCCGCCGCCGGCGCGAACGCCACCGCCGTCCAAGGCAACGGCATCGCGATAAAACTCGCCGACGGAGCGACGCTCTCCGCCGTGTCAACCGCCGGCACGTCCGGATCGGCCTACGCCATTCGCGACATCGGCACAACGGCCGACAACGTGGAACTGCAGACCGGCAGCGCCATCATCGGCGGTATCGAACTTGGCTCCTCCGGCTCAAACACCTTGACGCTCTCGGCGGGCACGAGCACCGCGAGCGGCACGCTTTCCAACACCATTTCCAACGCCGGAACTATCAATGTCACCGGCGGCGAGTGGACCATTTCCGGCTCCGTCACCGGCGCCGACAACGTGAACGTCGTCCACGGCGGCGAACTGACGGTCGCCGGCAACATCAACATCGCCGGCGACATCAACGTCGCCGCCGGCGGTTCTCTTGTCTTCAGCGCCGCCACCGCCAGCGGCACCTCCACCGTCAACGGCGATCTCCGCGGCGTGGGCACGATCGGCACCCTGATCAATAATGGAACCATTTCGCCCGGCGCCAGCAGTTCCTTCGGCACTCTGACGGTGACGAACAACTACTATCAAAACCCCGGCTCCACCTTGAACATTAAAATCGGCGGTTCCGGCAGCAGCGACAAAATCGCCGGCAGCGGTCTCGCCGTCCTCAACGGCGGAGCGGTCAACATCGACGGCGGCCAATACCAAAACACCAAGCCCGGCGACGTGTACGTCTTTTTGACGGCCGGCACGGTGTCGGGCAATACGGCTTCGGTCGCGGTCGCCGACGACCAGACGTATACGAACGCGGAGCTTGTTTTCGGCGCGAATTACGCCGAAGTGCTGTTCGTCGAGGACACGGCCAACAAGTTCGTCACGGCGGCTGCCACGCCGAATCAATACGCCGTCGCAAAATACCTCGATCAAACGAAATATGCCGCCACCGGCGATTACGCCACCGTGCTTGGCGATATTCTTGCGCTCGACGGCGACGGCCGGCGGCAAGCCTATGACGCCATGAGCGGCGAAATTTTCGGCAGCATGGCCACCGTCGGCATCGAAGTTCAGGAACAGTTTCTGCGCACTATTTCGCAACGGCTGCAATCGCAATCCTTGATGCGAGGAGACGACGGAAACGTGGCGGCCTCTCCGCGATGGAACGACAAACTCGTCTACGTCAGCGACCAAGACATATTGCCCTCGACTGGCCTGACCGGTTGGGCGCAGGGCTATGGCGTCGGCGCGAACTTGGCCGCCGACGGCAACGCCAGCGGCCTGATTTACTCCACGGCCGGGGTGACCATCGGCCTGGAGCAACAATTCGGCGCCGATACGGTTGTCGGGCTCGGCGGCGGTTATTCCAACACCAACGTCGTGCTCGACGCCCGCGACGACAACGGCTCGATCAGCGGCGGACAATTGGCTTTTTATTTGCATCACGACTTCGAGAATTGTTACGCGACCGGCATCGCCAGCTACGGCTACAACAGCTACACCACGAACCGCTATCTGGCGTTCGGCGCCATCGACCGCGACCCCTACGCCCACTACGACGGCAGCAGCTTCTCATGCTACACGGAAGCCGGACGGACGATTTTCGGACGCCGCATCCAATTGCAGCCGTTCGCCGCGTTGGAATACATCCAATTGCACCAGAATGATTTTACGGAAGCGAACGCCGATTCGCTCGACCTTGTGGTCGGCGGCGTGCAGGCCAGCGCGCTGCGCGGCTTGTTGGGCACGCGGGTGTTCGGCAATTTCCACCCGAACTCGGACCAAACCGTCACGCTGGAAGGCCGTATCGCGTGGCGGCATGAATTTCTCGACGAAAGCCGAATCTTCGATACCTCGTTCGACGGCCAAACCGGCGGCGGTTTCGCCGTCACAGGCGTCAACGTCGATCGCGATGCCGCCGTTCTCGGCGTCGGCACGACGTATCACATCGTGACGACGTTGGCGGCCTTCGGCGGCTACAACGCAACGGTCAGCAAGAACTTCACCTCGCACGCCGGCGTCGTCGGCATCCAGTACACGTGGTAAAGAGCCAGTGCGTGTGGCGAGGCGACAGCCCGGTTTTTTCATTTCGGGCTAGTCCGCATTATTCCTCAACACAGTCGGGGCGAAGGACGCGGCGGAAGCGGCAAGCTTTGCAGGTCTCCGGCGCTGTAACAAGTGGGGGTTGATTAGGGAGTGAAAATGTTTTAGAATTCGTAGATATGGCTAGCTTCGCCAGTTCTCACGGCCCTCGATTCCACCCCATCACCTCACCGCTTGTTCTCAGCCTCGAAAAGGCCATTGGCCGCGAAAACGTGCTCTCGGCGACGCCGGAATTGGC
>CAZWNM010000045.1:0-9164 GCA_964635765.1 uncultured Planctomycetaceae bacterium
CCTGCCGGAGCTTTTCAGCAAACTTCGGATCGCGCCGCGCCTCATAGCGAATGGTGGACGGCGCGCAGCCGACATATTGCGCGGCCATGTTTTGACTGCATCCGACGCTCAGCAGCGCGCAGATTTCCCGGCGTTTTCCGTCGTCAAGCACCGGCGGTCGGCCGCGTTGTCTCATGAGATGGCTCCTGAAAAAGGGACTAGGGGCTAGGGGCTAGGGAACGAACAGGGGGCAGGGTGCAGAAGTGGCAAATCAGAAATTAGAAATCCCCAGTCTCCTGCTTCCCCTAGCCCCTAGCCCCTAGCCCCTTGTATTCAAACGACACCACCGCGCGGCCGGCCGAGCCGCGATAGTTGGCGATAAAATTCCGCGTATCGCCGGCGCCGGTTTTTTTGACGCCCACGGTTCGCCATCGCGGCGAACGACGGCAATGCGCGATCAACGCCGGATGGCTCGCCGTCACGTTCACGCGATTGCCTTCCCGCACGTGCAGCTCGGCCACCGCCTCGGCCACCGAGATGCCGATGCCGATGCCCTGGTAGTCGGGCAAGGTGACGATGCGGCTGATGCGCCAACGGTTTTTATGTCCGATGAGCGAAACCATGGCGCAAAACGCCACCGGAACGCCGTTCCATAGGGCGATAAAACATCGCGCGAAGTCCGACAAACTTCCGCTCAAATAGTGATGCTTCGCAAACAACGCCCACGCACTACGGCGGCAGTGAAAGATTTCAAGCTCGATCGGCGGTCGCCGAAGGCGCCTCCGCGAAAACGTCGACGTGGCCATGTCGATGACCCAATCGGGCGCGAGCCAGTCGGTCACGTCGTAGTGGCACGTCACGGCCACGAATCGGCAGCCGATCTGCCCGGCGCGAATCCCCTTGCCGACCGCCGCCGACACGCATCGCGCCACGTTCCGATCGACCACGCTGGTGAACTCGTCGAAAACCACGAGGAGGACGGGGGAAGAAGGGATTAAGGATGGAGGATTGGGGATTGGAGCAGCCATTTGTGGCAGCACAATACAGCGTTTAGCCGCCGCGTCCACGCGGCGTTCTTCTCTCGGCGAAGACGCCGGGGCTAAACCGTCCTGTCCCGCCAGCGCCCGGGCCAGGTCGCAGCGGAATTGCTCGCCGTTGCTTAGCACTTGATACGGCTTGATCCAACTCGGCGGTGAGGAAAAGCCCACGGCGGTGAAAAGCCGGGTGATTTCCTTGATCGGCCGTTGGCCGAGTCCGTCGATGACGGCGCGATCGGTCGGCCATTGGCGCGGCCGATAAACACGGTCGCCGAACAGATGCCGCGCGATCGTGCTTTTTCCGCTACCTGACGGTCCGACGATCAGACCGATGGACCAGGGCGGAGACTGGGAGACGTTATGGTGCAAGCCGTTTTCATGGCTTCCCGTCTCCTCGTCTCCCAGTCTCCCGGTCTCCCAGTCTTGTATCCAGTCGGGCACGTCGAGCGAAAACCGCTGCGTTGCACGTTGGGCCAACGGCACGTCGAACATGCCGCCCACCTGCTGCACGCGGAACGAGTCGAACACCGGACAGGCGACTTCGAGATTGATCGTGGGCATGAAGAGGGGCTAGGGATTAGGGGCTAGGGACTAGAGAAGAGTAATCAGTGTTCAGTTGTCAGTTTTCAGTTCGGCAATTGTGGCCTTCCACTGACAACTGATTACTGATAACTGACAACTCACAAAGTCAACAGCTTGCACGCATATCCTTCGTCGGACAGCCGCTCGTAAACCACTTGCTGCTCGGCTTCGTCGTGACACTCGATGACGACCTGAAACGCCTCGGGAATGGACATTTCCTCCGGTTCCGCGTCGTCCGATTCAGTCTCGGAACGTTCCAACAGATCGTCGAGCAACGCCTGAACCGCCTCGCTCTCCGTCTCGACATGCGCGAGCAATTCGGCCAGCACACCTTCGTTTGCCTCGGCCATGCCGGACAACGGATCGTACAAGGCCAACAGTTTCGACGTCTCCTCGTCATCGAGGTCCAACACCAACACCGGCACTTCCTGGTCCGGCGTGGTTTCCGCGCGAAGATGTCCGTCGATCAATTCGAGCGAACCGTCGGGGAGTTCGCGGGCCAACAGGGCGCCGGCGTATCCGATTTCGGCCAACACGCCCCGCAACGCCTCGCGCTGGGCCGCCGGATGCTCGCGCCAATTCCGCGGATGCGGCCGCAACTCACTCGCCTTCACCCGACGAAAATCCTTGATTCGATCGCGTATTTGCACGTTTGTCACTCCTTGGTTTTCAAGAATGCCGCCGCGACCGTGCCGGCAATAGCCATTAAAAAGCCCCAGGCGCATCGCATGGCCAAGAGCATCCGCTTCCGGCTGCCGCGCAGTTCGGCCACGTCGCCCATCAAGCCGGGGCTTGTGTCCTTGTTGCCCGGCAAGCCGTAAACATCGGCGTGAAGCTGCTCGATGTCGCCGCGGCACATTTCGCACCGCGTAATCAGCTTCTGCACGTCCACATGGTATTCGTGCAACTCGTCGCGCAGTCGGTCGATCGCAAAATTGTCTTCGACGGTCATGGTGAGGGGCTAGAGATTAGGGGCCACGGGCTAGGCAATCAAGCGTTACGATCCTTTCGCCGTCAGAAAGTACAAGGCGGCGGCGATTCCGACGGCGGCAAGAATGCACGCGCCGGCCACCAGCGGCGACGCTTCGTCTTTCTTTGCCGGCGCCGCTTTCACATCGACCGACGGCGCTGCCTCGGCCTTCGGCGCCGACTCGCGGGCCTGCCGCTCTTGCAATTCAATCAAGGCCCGAATCCTCGCGTCCTGCGCGTCGTCGCGCCGTTGCGTTTCGTTGCGCCACGGCAACAACGGGCCGGCGTTCTTGCTGTTCGCTTCGCTGACATAAGGCTCATAGGGCAGCGGACCCGGCAAAATCGGCCGCGCGCACGACCCGTTTTGGCAGCCATTCGGGCAATCGCCGGTTTCATCGGCTTTCGGCGCGGTCGGATGGCGCTCGATTTCGTAGGATGTCAGCACGAACGATTTTCGCTCGATGATCTTCCGTTCGACGGCCGGCGTCGTCGCGGCGTCCAACAATAGATGAAGCCGGCCGGCCTGCACGCCGACGACCACTTCGCCGTTGGTGCCCCAAAGCACGCCAACGACGCGGCCGCGGCTGTTGAAGATCGGCCCGCCGCTGTCGCCCGGCCGGGCATGGCCGGAAATCTCGATCCAATCGTCCGGGCCGTTCGGCGTTTTCTCCGATCGCCGATAGCCGAGGAATCGACCGCTATTGACGGCCAGTCTGGCGTCCGGCCCGTAGCCGCACGATTCGAGCCTATCGCCGTCGTGCAGCATCGCCGCTTGGCCCAATTGCACCTCAACGGCCGGCAGGTCGCCGGGCGCGCCCTGAAGCTCCAAAACCGCGCAGTCCCAAGTCGCGTCGCATTTGAGAATGCTGCCGTAGTACCTTTTTCCGGTCGCCAACTCAACGACGATGCTTTTCGCGTCGGCAACGACGTGCCGCGCCGTCAGCACCATGACCCGGCCGGCCCATCGCACGAGCGTCCCCGAACCGATGGACCGCGTTCGGCTATCGTCCTGACAATAAATCCGGACAACAGCCGCACGGTGGGCGAGAGGGGCCTCGTAGCGCCACGCGGGTGACGGCTGTCGTCCGGCAGTTTGTTTTGGCGTCGGAGCGGAAGTGGAATGTCGATCGCGTTGGCGTAAATGCAGCCGCAAGCGGTCGTAGCTGACGACGCCGGCGACTCGGTCGATCTCCTGACCGTTCTCGATCACGACAAAAGTCGGGAAGCGGTGCACGTCGCAGCGCTCGGCCAATTCACGGCCGCCGCCGTCCGCGCTGACGTTGCGATGCTCGACCGCGTAGCCGTCGGTCGCCAATCGCTGCAACACCGGCTGCATCGCGTCGCAGTACGGGCAGCAGTCCATCGAGAACGCGTAAAGAGTCGGAACGCCATCGGCGCATGCCGCCTTCGCGCACCCGAACGCCGCGGCGACCGCAACGGCCGCTCCGATCAAAGCATTTTTCAAATTGGGCTGGAATCGCATGGGAAGTCTCCGAAAAAGGGGATTTTGGGGATTTGGGGATTACGGGATTGGGGGATTAGCGATTGGGGATTGGGGGATTGGGTTCGGGATCAGGCGCCAAATCCCTAAATCCCTAAATCCCTAAATCTCCAAATCTCTAAATCCCTAAATTCCTCCTCTCAAACTAACGTGCATCGGTATTGAAAAAACGTGGTTCGGGCCAAGTCGGCCGGCTCGGTCAGGCGATCGGCCAAGTCGGGCACCGGATCGACTCCGCCCGCTCGACAGGCCATCGAAACGGCCTGGGAGCAAAACGGCGGATACGGCGTGGTTTCAAGGTCGTTCGCGTCGGGCGACACCATGAAGCGGACGAACGGCATGTGATACAACGACGCGCGGAATAGGTTCCACTTGCCATAGGGTTTTCCCGTAATGGCGATCATGGCAGCCAGCGCCTTTCGGCGCGAAAACCGCCGGTGTTCCGCGTTCGCCTGATAGACGTCGATGACGCCCGGCCATTGCTCGACGATGTTCGAAAGCAATTGCGATCGGCCGCCGCCGGAAGTCATTTCGACGTTCATCAAGCGGTCGCCCCACCAGCCGGCCATGGCGGCGTGGGTGTAATCCGAGCGGCCGGCGACGGCGATCGCCCGCCAAACAAGACCTCGCGGCCGGAACAGCAGCAAATCGCCGTCGCGGATTTCGCGGCGCGCGTCGGCGTAGTTCAAATGGATTGGTTCGATCATGATAGGGGCTAAATTAGTGGCTAGTGGCTAGTGGTTAGTGGCTAGTGAAAACCGATTGCGGTTTCGCAATGCATGGTCGTGAAGGGGATTGCCTGGCGAGTCTTCCGTTCTCCATCTTCTACACGTAGCCGGCCGCCAACATCCGTTGCCGCCGCACTCGCACTTTTTGATAACGCACTTGATGTTCGGGCCGGAGGTTCAATTCGGCCGATGCCGCCGCATTGCGCTCATCGTGTTCGCGTTGCGGCGGCCGCGGATTCGCCTCGTTTTCATTCCGCAGCCGACACAACCGGCAAGGCATATACACCATGCCGCCGCACGTCGGACATCGCTTCGGCGGGCCAATCGGCTCGCCCTCCGCGTCGCCGTTCGGGTCCACGCCGATGTTGCGATGCCGGCCAAGGGCGACGGCGCCGACGGTGTTCCGCGAAACGCCGAGCATTTCGCCGATCACGCGATGGCTGTGTTTTTTTCCGACCAAAAGCCGTTGAATTTCAGCGACCACAAGCGGCGAGATCATCCTTGAACCTCCAAAAAATAAAGTGACGATGTGCCTGGAACGCGTGGGAATCGGCGGCGGCCGTCGGCGCAATAAAAAAAGCCCGCCGCCGGAGCGAACTCCAGCGACGGGCTCTTGTGGCTGCCTGATGACAAGGCGCTGCGGATACCCTCGAACGGCCGCTACCCTAGCACAGATCGTGGCCCAATTTCAAGAGAAAAAATGGAAAAGTTTTCAGTTGTCAGTTATCGGTTATCAGTTTGTCGCTTGCGACTTTTAACTGATTACTGACAACTGAAGACTTCTTTCACCGCTCCGTCGAGTTCCTCGACCAGCGGCGTGCGGGCGGCTTGCAGCAGCACGTCCGTGACGGCGCGATAGTACCAGAGCGTGCCGTCGCGGCCGCCGTGAAAAAAAGTCCAAAGCGATTCGCCGCGCCGGCGATATTCCCGCATCAGCGATTGGGCGTTGTGCAGCTTGTCGGCCGCGACGACCAATTGCACGGAGCCGGAAGCGTCGCGAAGCCGTGCGATGTGCTTCTCCTTGCGCTCGCGCCACGGCGACTTTCGATCGGATTTCGTGAACGCATCGGTGCAGCCTGCGACGATTTCGGCGACCATTGGCCCGAAGCGGCGGCCGATTTCATCGAGCGTCGCCTGCCCGCCCTGATCCTCGACGGCGTCGTGCAGCAACGCCGCGATGCTCTCGTCTTCATTGCCGCCGTTTTCCATGACGATGGCCGCCACGGTCAGCAAATGGGCCATGTACGGCTCGCCCGAAACCTTTCGCGTTTGATCGGCGTGCAGCGCGGCGGCGTAAGCGAGGGCGTCGGCGAAGCGGGGCGAAAACGGCATGAAAAATCCTCATTCGATGTTCGGCGCCGCTTGCCCATTCTCATAAACGCTGAACTCCGCCGCAACGGGCAAATGCTCGGAAATCTCGAGCGCGCCGGGAATCGTGAGGCCGAAATCGCGCACGAGATCGACCACTTCGATTCGGCCGGTGAACTCGCTGGTCGTTCGGTGATTCAGCAAAATGTTGTCGAGCAGTTGCGTGCCGCGCACCGTGGTGGGCACGCCCGAAAGCAGCGGGCCGACATCGAGCAACTTGCCGAGCGCCCCCAAGTGCTGATCGTCGGTTTCCAAATCGCCAAGTAAAATCACGTCGTCCTCGCGCGGCTGGCGATCGCGCACCTTGCGATACACCTCGGCCAGAAGGTCCAACTCCAGCGGCGTGCGGGTCGGGTCGGAATCGTTCTCGACGTTGATGAGGTAAAACGTAAACGCGACGCTCGGGTCGGGCCCGCGCGTGCGAAACCAACCGATAAGCGGCTTGAATCGGAATCGGCCCAACGAATCTTCGACGAACCGCACCGTCGTCGGATCGACTTCGATGCGATCGCGGTCAAATAGAAACGCGCTGTAATGTTCGACGCCGTCGCTCTGTTGGGCGGGACTTGTGATGGCGGCGTAATGTTTGCCGCTGGCCGCGCTGATTTGTTCGGCCAGGCGGAGCAGCACGCCCTGGTTGCGGCCGCGAATGCCCTGCACGGCCACGAGGTCGAATTGCGATAGGACGTGCGACAAGACGTTGGCGATTTGCTGGTTGGCCGCTTTGGCCTCGTCGAATCGGCCGAGGTGAAAGGTGCCGATGCGAATGGTGGGCCGCGTCGGCACGGCCGGCTGCGCGGCATCGGCGGCGGCTTTCTTGGAAATGATCCGCCAGCCGACCGATTTTCCGTTCTCGACGTGGTTCTGAACTTCATAGTTCAGCAAGAAGTAGCCCGTGCCGACGGCGATGGCGACAACCGCGAGAAAGAATATGAATTTAGCCATGTTGCACAGGATACCCGATTTCCGGCGGGCGGTTCCAGTCCGAATTGGCGGTTTTTGCAAGGAAAAGCCGCCAATACGGCTGCCGGAGGGGGCGAAAGTTGCTATTGCTCGCGTGGAATGCCTGCGGTACACTACCTCCCCCTATTGGGCTTGAAGCAAACTTGTCGGCGTCAAACCAGTCTCCAATTTCACCACGTTTCCAACACGGTCCGCAAAAAATCATAACCCCTTGCGCCGTAGCGTGCCTTAACCATCAAAAACCGTGCCGATTTGACAATTTCCGTAACCGCGTCTTTCGCAAATTGTGATCATGGAGCTATCCTCATTACTCCAGCCGGCATCGGATAATTACGCGAACCACCTCGCCGGCCCAACGCCGGAGCGATTGGCGCCGGCGCCGGCCTATTGGCTCCTCGCGGTTTTGGTGTTGCTGTGTCTGATTCCGCGGGCGGCGATGGCGTTGCGAATCCCCAGCATTTGCCCCGACGGCGTCCTCTACGTCCGGCTTGCCGAATCGATCGAACGCGGCAATTTCCTGGCAAGCACGCAAGATATGTCGCTGAACACGTACCCCTTCATTCTCGCGGGCCTGCATCGCATCGGCCTCGATTGGGAATTGGCCGCCGCGTTGTGGGGCGTCACGATCTCGAGCCTCGTGGTGCTGCCGCTTTGGGGTTGGGCGCGAAGGCAATTCGACGACCGCGTGGCGTTGGTCGCCTGTGGGCTTTACATCATCAATCCGAAAATGATCGAATGGAGCCCGGAGGCCATGCGCGACCAGACCTTCTGGTTCCTGTTCATGCTGGCGATTTACTGGCTCTGGCGTGCGGCGATGGAAGTTCGCTACGTCTGGTTCGTCGCCGGCGGCGCGGCGTTCACCTTGGCCGCCCTCACCCGATTCGAGGGCCTTTTCCTGCTCGTGCCGATGGTGCTATGGACATTCTGGCGCTATCGGGCGTTGCAAACCGATCGCAAAAAACTGTTGGTCGGCGCGGCGTTGAGCGTTGCGCTGTTTCCGACGTTGCTGATGCTCGCCAGTTTGATCTTTGCCGGCGGAGACGCCGGTTTCGCCTCGTCGCATATCACCCGCGTCGCCCGCGTTCTGCCGTGGCTGGAATCGCTCTTCCATCGCGCATCGGCGAGCCTGGGCGACGGCCTGGAAAAGCCGATGTCGGCCGGACGCATGATTTGGGTGTTTATTCCGACAATGACGCGCGGCCTTTCG
Source organism: uncultured Planctomycetaceae bacterium (assembly GCA_964635765.1). Taxonomy (GTDB): domain Bacteria; phylum Planctomycetota; class Planctomycetia; order Pirellulales; family Thermoguttaceae. The sequence continues at coordinate 8,335 of CAZWNM010000045.1, forward strand.
CCGGTGTTCGCCTTGCTGTTGTTCGGCGGACTTTGGGGTTGGCGCCGCGAGTGGTCGCGCCGCGATCATCAACCGCTGTTCTACGCCACGGTGGTCGTCATGTGCGGTATTTGGGTGCAATTGTGGTACGACAAAACCATGTGCCCGCGCTACGCACTGCCGATCGTCCTGATGGGCGCCCCGTTCGCCGCGCTCGGACTGCTGGGAATGCTCGCCCGGCTGCGACGCATCGCCGGCTGGCTGAAATGGGACCGGCGGAGCCAAACCGCGTTGGCCTCGGTCGCCGCCGTCTTGGTCGTCGTCCTCAGCATGATCGAGACGGCCGTCGGCAACGGCAAGTATTTCGAGACGCGGCAAATGGCCGCCGACTTGGGCCGTTGGACGAAAATGCGATTCCCCGATTCGCCGACGCTCCTCGGACCGGTCGGCATCACGCCAATCGTGAGCTACTATGCCGACGGCATTCCCTATCACGCCTTCCGCTGGGAAGCCAACGACGCGATGATCGTAGCGCTCAGCGGCGACAACCGCGCCGGCATCGTCCTGTTGCAGCCGGCCAAGGAGTTGACCCGCGAACGCTGCGACGCCTTGGCCGCACAGCTTCAACACGCCGGCCTTCGGCTGCTGGGACGCGACGATCTGCCTCCGACGTGCCGCGACCTTCGCGTGTTGGTGCGAACCGATCGCGTTGCGCGCGAACCGAAGCGAACATACTAAGATGAGGGGTTAGGGATTAGAGGCTAGGGACTAGAGATTACGAACGGAAATCTGCTTGCAATTTTGCCCTAGCCCCTAGCCCCTAGTCCCTAGCCCCTAGCTCCTCATGCCTC
>CAZWNM010000046.1:0-8986 GCA_964635765.1 uncultured Planctomycetaceae bacterium
AGGAATCGGCAACTGCTGGACCAGGGCGTGGAGTTCTATTTTCCAGTCAATCCGCAGCCATGACGGGGGCGTTCCACGATGAAAATTTTCGTTACCGGCGGTAATGGGTTCCTCGGAAGATCGCTGTGCCGCTCGTTGCGGGCGAACGGCCACGACGTCACGGCGCCGGGTTCCAGCGTCGCCAATCTGCGCGATCCGCGCGCATTGGAACCGTGGGGCCATGAGCGATATCAGCATATCTATCATCTTGCCGCGTGGACTCAGGCCGGCGATTTTTGCCTCACGCATCAGGGCGAGCAGTGGATCATCAATCAGCAGATCAACACCGCCGTTCTCGCATGGTGGCGGCAACATCAGCCGCAAGCGAAACTGATCGTCATGGGCACCAGTTGCGCCTACGCGCCGGCCGAATCGCTCGTCGAGGAGAACTATCTCAAGGGCCTGCCGATCGACAGTCTGTTCACTTATGCGATGACCAAACGCATGCTCTACGTCGGCCTATTGGCGTTGCGGCGGCAGTTTGGTCTCAATTATCTCCAACTTGTTCCATCCACATTGTACGGGCCGGGCTATCACACGGACGCAAGGCAACTGCATTTCATCTTCGACATCATTACCAAGATCATTCGCGGCAAGTTATTCGGCGAGCCCGTGGTTCTCTGGGGCGACGGCCATCAAAAACGCGAATTGATTCATGTCGATGATTTCGTTCGCCTGGCGATGCGGCTTGCCGATGAAGTCAGCAACGAGGTGGTTAATATCGGCGCCGGCGAAGAATACACCATTCGCCGCTTCGCCGAATTGGTCTGCGAGGAGGTTGGGTACGATTTCTCGCAAATCCAGTATGACACGACTCGCTACGTCGGCGCCACCTCAAAGCTGCTCGACACCGCCAAACTGCATCGGCTGCTTGGCGACGTCCAATTGACTCCGCTGGCGGAAGGATTGCGAGGCGTCGTCCGCCGGATGATGGAGCGATACGCCCACGACTAGCATGGCAAATGCTGCGACACACGTAGGCGTTCATCTACCGCCGTATTGTTGGCCTTGCTTTCAGAATCCCCCCGAATTATACTGCCTTTGACGTGGATTTTGCGTTCCCACATGGGAATTCCACGCAGCCGCGCAAGAAGACGTCTTCGAGGTAATGTATGCCCCAAAATTTTCCGCGGACCATCTCGATGCCCGTATCCATTCTCATGCCCGCGTGCAACGAAGCCGAGGTCATCGAGGACGTTGTTGAGGAATGGGTTCGGGACGTGTTCCAGTATCTTCCCGCAGGGTCGGAATTTCTCGTTGACGAAGCGGCAAGCAAAGACGGAACTCGCGAAATTCTCCAGCGTCTTTGCGGGAAGTATCCATTTTTGCATGTCACGTATCGCGAGGAGAAGGACGGCTTTGCCGCGGCAACGCGGCGGTTGTACGCCGCGGCCAAATGCCCGCTGGTGTTTTTCACCGATTCGGACGGTCAATACGTGGCGGAAGATTTTTGGAAGCTGGCGAAACACATCGATCAGTACGACCTTGTTCATGGGGCCAAGCTTGGCCGGAAAGATCCTTTGGTCCGCCGCATTTCCTCGATGCTGTTCAATAAGCTGGCGTCTTTTCTCTTTGAGGTTCATTACCTCGACATGAACTCCGCGTTTCGGCTCATGAAGAGAACCGTGATTGAGGATTTGCTCGGCGACCTGACGATCATGCCGACGCTGATCAACGCGGAATTTTTGTTGCGATGCGAACTGAAAGACTACGATATCCGACAGGTGCATATTCGGCACCGCGAACGCCAACACGGCCGCAGCCGCGGGCTGCCTCTTTACCGCTTTCCTTTGGATGGTTTCAGAGCCGGACTTGCATTATTACAGTTGAAAGAGAGCTACCGAAAATAATTGGAAAAACCATGATTGTTCGATGGGCGTATCGGCTGTACCGAAGGACGAAGATCTGGCTGCTGGTGCATCGTCCCCCGATTTTGACGTGGCTTTTTTTCTCGGCCCTGACGTGTTTTGAGCGTGTTCTCGCGTTTCTTCGGGAACGAAAGGCTGATCCCCGTCATCGCCAGATTCAGAGCCAGCTTTACTTTTTGAAATACTCGCGTGCGACGCCGCCCTTTGCGCTTCGGGCCGAGTCGCAGGTCGCGGACGATTCCGCGGATTGTCGGCTGCCTCGAGGCGCCCGCAACGACAACTCGACAAACCCCAAGTTCAACCAAAAACTGTACTCGTTGTTCAACTACAAACAAGACCTTGCGTTGCTCGATCTAGGCTGTAGCGGCGGAGGGCTCGTCAAGTCCGTACTTGACGACGGTTTTACCGCGGTGGGATTGGAGGGCGCTGATATTTGCAAGCGGCTGCAACGCGCCGAATGGGGAACAATCCCGTTGCACCTGTTTACGTGCGATATTACTCGCCCCTTTTCGCTCGAAACGCCTGGAAACTCGTGCAGATTCCTGTTCGACGTCATCACGATGTGGGAAGTGCTCGAACACATTCCCCGCGAGAACCTTCCCGGCCTAATCGACAATATCCACGGCAACTTGAAACCGTCGGGGTTGTTTATCGCGTCCGTTGACATGGCGCCGGATGAAAATCCAAACTGCAACGCCGTATACCACCACACGTTGGAAGACCGAAAATGGTGGACCGAGCAGTTAGCTCGAGCCGGATTCGATCCAGTGGAAAACCACGGGTTCCGCATTGAGGATTGGGTCCGGGGAAACGGCACAGGCCTATTCGACTGGGATCCCGCCGACGGCGACGGCTTTCATCTCGTATTGCGGAAGACGACCTAGCTTACTGGAATACTCCGTTAGACGCCGGACTCCGCAAAGTAGTCGAGTGGCTTCCGCAAAGGTGAAACATGGCCAAAGTTGTATTTTTGCAGAATATCGCCTACGACTACCTCGGCACGATGATGCTTTCGGCGTCGCTGAAGCAGGCCGGCCACGAATGCCGGGTGCTCACCGGCAACCGGTTTGGCCGCTTTCGCAAGGAGCTTTTGCGTAATCCGCCCGATATCGTGGCGTTTTCGCTGATGTCGGGTCTGCATCTTTGGGGAAAGCAAATAACGGCCGAAATCCGCAAGCTGGATTTGCCGAAGCGGCCGTTCGTCATCTACGGCGGGCCGCACCCGACGTTCTTTCCGGATATTTTGGAAAGTTCGGAGGCCGATGCCATTTGCGTCGGCTAAGGCGAGCGCGCCATCGTCGAGCTGGCCGATTACCTCGATGCGCACAAAAATCCCCGCACGATCGAAAATCTGTGTGTTAAGACGCCGGAAGGCATCGTGCGCAACCCGCTTCGCCCTTTGGCGGACCTCGACTCGCTGCCCTTTCCCGACCGAAGCCTCTACTACGGGAGTTGGTTTTTCCGTTCCGACCCGTCGAAAACTTTTATGGCCGGCCGTGGTTGTCCGTTCAATTGCACGTTTTGCTACAACCGAACGATCAAGGACTTGTACCGAGGCAAGGGCGCGTTCGTGCGGCTTCGTTCGGCGGAAAACCTGATCGAGGAGATCAAGTCGGTCCGAAAGGAATGGGGACTCAAAACCGTCTTTTTTTTCGACGATACCTTCGGAGTCGACAAACAATGGACGCTTCATTTTCTTTCCATATACCGGAGGGAAATCAACCTCCCCTTCATCTGCCGCGTTCGCGCGAACTCGGTTGACGAGGAACTTATCGCAGCTTTCAAGGAGTCCGGCTGCAAGACGTTGTTCTTCGCCGTGGAGACCGCGAACGAGCGTGTTCGCGAGCAGATACTGAAGAAACGGGTCAGCGACGAGGACATTCGACGCGCGGCCGCACTGTTTCAAAAGTACAAGATCAAATTTTTTACCTACAATATGGTCGGAATCCCGGAAGAAACCGTCGAGGACATCTACGCGACGATTCGTCTCAACGTTGAGATCGGTACGTCGTATCCCTGGTGTTCCATTTTCAGCCCCTATCCGGGCACTGAGTTGGCTGAATACTGCATCGAGAAAGGATATCTTGCCGCGGATTACAGTCCCGACGATTTAGGAACGACGTATCATCGCGCGGCTCTCGGCAACCTTCCCAACCATAGGCTTGTTTCCAACCTCCACAAATTTTTTGCGTTGGCAGTGTGCTTTCCCGTCCTGTTGCCGCTTCTGAAAAAATTGGCAAAGCTGCCGCCCAACATTTTTTTTACGCTTATATTCGGCGTCGTTTATTTTGTAAACTATGTTCGATCAGAACGTCGGGGACTCCTGCGCACGCTGCTTCTCGCATGCTACAATGCGATGGACATCCTTGGGCTGCGCCGCCGATAGCTTGGAGGTTGACTTGAAAGTCAAGACGCGACACAACCTGAAAAATCGCAGGCCGACGACGGCTTCTAAGACGCTGTCGCGATTGAATCAATGGGTTGCGAGTGCCACAACCGGTTGGCTGAAACCAACGTCGGCGACTCTCGTCGCCCTTTTATTTTTCGTTTACTTCTTGCTCTCGGTCCAATTGCCGCACATCGCCGCCGCCAAAGATTGCGACCTCGGCGCTACGATGGCCTACGACTATGTCACGGTGGCTCACTACTAATTCGGCGTCGACGTTTTTCACATCGTCGGGCCGTATGGGTATCTGCACTTCCCCCAAACCTACACGGGAATGCTGGTTGTCGAGAAGGCCGTCTTCGGGCTATGCTTCGGCGCCATGTTCGCAACCCTCGTGCTCCTGGCCCGGCGATACTTTCCGAGCCGTTTCGGCCGATGCCTTTGGTTGGCGGCCGTTCCGTTGGCATGTATTTCCGGAAACCCCGACATGGGGCCGGATGCCCTGTACTATCTGACCATACTCTTGGCCGCGCATCACTTGCTAACGCGAGATCGCTACCCATCGCATCGGGTGCTGGATGTCCTGCTGTTCTGCCTTCTGGCAGTGATCGCCCTTGGAAAGAATACGAATCTGATCCTGATTGGGCTGCTTTTGGGTTCCCTGGTTCTGCAAAATCTCGTGAAAAAGCGATTCCACGATCTGTTTTGGGACTGCGGCAGTTTCGTCGCGGCGTTTCTGGTTTTCTGGCTTCTCGCCGGGCAGCGATTGGAAAACATTCCCCATTTTCTGTCCAACATGACCAACGTTTCCGGCGATTATGCCGAGTCAATGGGCTATTCAGCGCCCGGAATAGAATTTCTAGTCGGTCTCGCGTTGGGTGTATGGGGGCTGTTCTTCGCCGCAAACCTGGTGCGGCTTTGGCTCTTTCAGCGTTATTCGTGGCGCGTGCTGCTTTTCGCATTTGAGTTCGCGTTGCTTTTTCTGGTGTGGAAGCACGGCTATATCCGTGCCGATCAGCATTTGATGCACTTCTGGACGCTCATCCCGGCAGCGAGCGTTTTGTTCTTCCTGGCCCACGAACAAAGGGCTGCATCCGTTGCCAACGAGTCCTGCCAAGACCGCTTGGCACTCGGCCAAAAAAGAATGCCTAATGCCGGATGGAACCTACAGACCATGAGGTTGCTGGAGGTCGAGTGCGTCTTCGTTCTCACGATGTGTGCCCTGTTGTCCACGGCGATGGCGAGGGCATTGTCCAGCTCGTTGGGCCACAGTGTCGCCGAAATATGTTCCTTGAAGGTGAAGCGAATCGGCGAGGACATCCAATGGCTGTATCATCCGCGTAGACGACTTGCTCGGCTCGAAAAGTTGCTACGGGACAACCGTGACGCGGCCGCGATGCCCGCCAGCAAAGCGGCGGTCGGCGCCGCCAGCGTCGATTTTTTCGGCTGGACGCCGGGATATCTCATGCTGAACGATCTGAAGTACAAGCCACGGCCAATGCCGTTTTCGATCAATGCAGTTTCTGAGGCGGTAATGCAGGCGAATGCGGAATTCTATCGCAATGATTCGTCGGCGCCGCAATACGTCATGGCGGGGATTGGGGCGACCGAAGATCAACTGCCGCCGCAAAATGACGCCCTTGCGTTGCTGGAAGTCATTCGACACTACCGCCCCATTATAGTGGAACAAGGGCTCTTGTTGTTGAAATGCACTGCCGCGGGTCCGGACAAACCGCCGGTACACGCGGTATCGACACGCCAGTGCGCCTGGAACGACCGCGTCGAGTTGCCGCCCAGCGACGGTCGATTCCTGTGGTGCCGCGTCGATATCAACTATTCGGCCTTCGGACGGCTGCGATCGTTTCTCTACAAGCCGCAGCCCGTCACCATTCTTTTGGAGTCGGACGGAAAAATTACCGGAAAATATCGGTTCTTAACGTGTGAAGGCAAGACGGGATTTCTAATCAGCCCGCTCATAACGAACAACGTTGACCTGCTGTTGGCTTACCCATTGACCAACAAGGTGCCTGTGACGAAAACGCCCCAGCCGGACGCCATCCGCTTCATGACTGTTCCGAGCGCGCGTTCCGACTTTGCTGAAGAAATCACCGTTACTTTTTTTTCGTTGGAAAAGCCGGAATGGTGAGTGACGTCACGCACTCCTACAGTTTGCCGTACGGATAGCGCGGAAGAATTGAATGCGTCTTGATCGGTTCCGCAATGCCTTCTCTTGCAGCCCGTGCCGGGCCTTGCGTCTTTACGCTGCCGGGTTGAGCGGTTATTATATTTGATGGCGTCATTGTAGTGGATCGTGGATTGCCGCTCAATAACAACATTGCGAAAAACGTCTGGAGGGCGATATTTCATGGCTCGAAAACCTCGTCGCGCCGCGATAATCAACGCGTCCGGCTCTCCGAAAGTCGTGTTGCCATCCACGTCGCGAGCTTCCGCCGCGCCGGCCGCGGCAAATTCGCTGCTGCCCACTTCAGCCATCGCCGTCCGCCTGGGAAAATGGTCTCTTACCGTGCGCCGGGCGGAAGCGGTCGCGCTGCTTGTCATCACCGTATTGGCTGGCGTGCTGTTGCTGAAAAATCTCGGCGACCGGAGCCTCTGGCAAGACGAGGCGCAAACGGCCCTGTTGGCGAAAACCGTTTTGACCGACGGCATTCCTCGCGGCACCGATGGAAAAAACTATTTTTCGCAAGAGCTTGGGATCGAATACTGGGGTAATTACGTTTATCGCTGGCACACGTGGCTGTCGTTTTACCTGGTGGCCGGCAGTTTCGCCGTTTTCGGAACCAATACATTCGCGGCTCGTTTGCCGTGCGCACTGCTGGGCTTAGCCTCGGTTCCGTTGGTTTACGTGACGGCCCGATCGCTTTGGCAAAGCCGGCGGGCGGCGGCGTTGTCCGCGATTTTGCTGACGACGTGCGTTCCGTTTTTGATCTTGTCGCGTCAATGCCGTTATTACAGCGCGTGCATTTTCTTCTCGCTGCTTGGACTCTGGGCCTACGATCGCCTGCTGCAACGCCGGCGCGGAGCGGCCTTGTGGTTTGTCGCCGCCGCCGTGCTTTTGTTCCACGCCTTTTATTTCTATTGGGGCGTTCTGGCGGCGACCGTATTGATTCATGCGGCGATTTTCCGCCGCGATCGGCTTCTCGCCGTCGCGTTGTGGACCACGTGTTCGTTCCTATTGGTGCTGCCTTGGCTGATATGGTACTTTTGGCCGCCGGCAGCCGTGTATCCCGACACGGCCCAAAGTCCGCCGATCGCTTCGTTGGCACAACTGTATTTGATAAAGATTTTCCAACATGTATTTTCGCCCACCCTTTTTGCGATCTTGGGCATTGCAGCGGCGGCCGAGTGGATTCGGCGAGGGCGATTTCCAACGCCGGATATCGCTACGCGGCGGACCGCGACGCTCTTCATGCTGTTTACGGGAATTTGCATCGTCGCTTTGGCTGTGGCGACGCCGAATTATTTTTTCCGCTATCTGGCGCCGGTCATTCCCCTTTTGTGCATGTTGGGCGGCCGCATTTTGGAGTCCGCCATGCGGTTTAATCCGGCGGTCGGCGTTGTTGGGCTGGCGGCGATTCTGTTTTTTAGCCCCATGCAAGATTACCTCTATGAAATCACGCATCATTATCGCAGCCCGGCGGAGGGAATGGCCGAATTTCTGGAAACGCACGCGAAGCCCGGCGACGTGGTGGCGATCACCTACGGCGACATGCCGTTGAAGTTTTACACGAATCTGCGCGTGGTCGGCGGGTTGACCGGCGAGGACATGACGCCCGCGTTAAAGGCACGCTGGGTCATCGAACGCGGTTTCACGTTGTGTTCCAAAGACGCGGCTGTGCGGCAGTATTTGAGCTCGCATCTTTCGCCCCAGGACTATCGTCGGCATGTTATCGATTACCCCGACATTCCCTACGGCAACCGCGAATGTCCTGACGAACATCAATATCGAACGGCGCTGGCGGCGCCGCCGATAACGATTTGGGAACGAATCGAACAATGAAGAGACCAGATGTTTGCCGCTACACGTTGCCGTACGGATACCGCGGGAGGATTTGGCAGGCCTTGATGAGTTCCGCGATGCCTTCGTGCAGGCCGTGCCGAGCCTTGAAGCCGGCCGCCTCGATCTTCGCGTTCGAGACGATGTAGTCGCGCTTGTCGGGGTCTTGGCCAACGGCCGACTCCGAATAATTGAAGTCGGGAATCAGTTTTTTAATCTCTTCGCACAGCTCCCGCTTGGAAAGATTCGCCTCCGACAGCCCGATGTTGTATGGCTCGTTCTTCATCCGCTCGAAGTTTTCCAGGCAGTATACAAAGGCGGCGGCGGCGTCGCGGACGTGCAGATAATTGCGTTTGAAGTCGGCCTCGAACAGCACGGCGTAGCGATCGCGCACGGCGCGAAGCACGAAATCGTTCACCAACAGGTCGGTTCGCATCCGCGGACTGGCGCCGAACACCGTCGCCAGCCGGAACGTGATGACATTGCCTGCGGCCAGCAAATCGCTTTCGACCTCCGACTTCAGCCGGCCGTAAAGGCTGATCGGCCGCAGCGGCGTCTCTTCCGTGCAGAACTTTCCCTTCTCGCCGACGCCGTAGCCGCTGTTCGTCGTGGGATAAATGATGATTTACCGTTTCGAGCGGCGGTTGAGAATCTCGTATGCCGTCTTCTGCTTGAAAA
>CAZWNM010000047.1:0-8964 GCA_964635765.1 uncultured Planctomycetaceae bacterium
TCAACAACCTTCGCGATCCAAGTCAGTCGTTTCCACCAAAGCAGATGGGCGAGCCGGTCATCAAATATACCATCGACCTCGGCGACACGAACGCAAAGGGGGCCGATCTTTGGGTCAACGGCGTTTATCTTGGCAAGACGCCCTACACCACCACGGTGAGCGAGTTTGAAGCGAAGGTGCCCTATTGGCCCAAATTGCCGGCGGAATACGAGAAGGAGAAATTCCGATCGGTGCATTACGAGCCGCGATATTCCGGCCCGGACATCCGTGGCCGATGGCTTCCGTTTTCGCTTTCCGTTTGCGTTTCATTGCCGAATGATGTGGCGAAGTTGCTGAAACATAGCGCCCATCCGGGCAAGGATAGTATGGCCTATTATTATGCCAACGTCCGCTACGCCGGCGAGTGGGGCACGGGAGGCGGATCCAGCGGCGGTGGAACGCCGGAATATAGCCACAGCGAGATTGATGTCCTATTCCGCGAACGGCAGAAACGTCTCGACACGTTGCTCAACATGGCCCGGCTGGCCAATTATCGCGTTGGCCCCGAGTGGTTTCAGACGGCCGAAACCTATAACGGCGATGTGTGGCTTGCCCTGGGCAAAGCCGTCGAGGGAGAGCCGCAAATGGCCGAAGTCCGCGATGCCTGGGCCACTTGGCGCTACGGTCTCGATAAGGCCGCCGACCCCGACTCGGCATGGACTGTTTTTCAGCGAATCTGCGATGAAGCCGAGGCCAAGCAGCAATATGCGACCGATAGCGTCACCGGCCGGGCCGTCGAGTTGCTCGTGCCGAAGTTGCCGCGCCAACGACTCGTAGACAAAGCCTTGCCCTTGATCCGCCAAACGGGTTCGCGTGCATGGTCCTACGGCCAAAGCAACGGCCGATATCAATTCGCCTACGGGCCGCTCGACCTGGATTATTTTGACATCAGCTTTTTCAGCGGCATTCGGGTTTCGTTGAACAAATCACCTCGGTTCCCCGCCGGCGGCTTTCCGGTGGCTCACGCCGTCTGGATGCTCGACGAGCTGTTCCGTTCGACCGGCCAACCACAGCCGAATATCATTCAGCAGCAAATTGTCCCGGAGATCGTGCGCTGGCACGGCAAAGATTTTAACACGTTCGAAATGCTGATTGCTTCTCATTTCGGCGGGCCGACTATCGACAAATTCGTCCTTCGGCAAAACTGGGGCAGCCCGCCCGACCCGGTGAATTATGGTGACTGGCTATATGTCTCGTCCAAGCAAGTCAACATGTGGCTCTATTACCTAGCGTACCTTAACGATTTCGCCGGTCGCGAGTACCACCGAGAACATGCCGACCTCATCATGGCGATGGCCGATAATATCTATAGCCGGTCCATCATCTGGCAAGACAACATCGACTTCATCTTCATGGACCCTTGCTTGGCCAAGGAATACTGGCCGCGATTCTCTCGCCTTGTTCAGGCCAGCCATTCACCCCTAATGGATCAATGGCATTATCTCATGAGCATGGGCGATGCGGCGACTGTCGATATGTTTGTTGAAGCATGGAAAAACACCCGCGTGTCGCCCACCGACTATTTTCAAGGGTTTGATAGTCTCGACAAGCTTAAACTGCCGATGCGCCGTCAGGTGATTCGTGCGCTTATGCGGCAAGTTCGCGCGGACACCACGAACTTAGCGGCTGTGTGGAAGTCCATCGACGGAAGAACGGACGCGGAAAAGAAAGACAGCGTGATTTTGAAGCTGAAGAGTTCCGATAAGAAGACTTCCAGATTATCCGAGGCCGAAAAGCTCCTGGCCGACTTGCAAAAGAAGCCTGGAAAGGACAATCAGTCCCTTGGGCGGAATGTGCCGCTTTGGCTCGAACACACGCAGCCCGACTCGCCGTTGGTGGCGATGCTCGCCGACGCCGATAAGCCGGCGTTGCGGCTGATGGTCATGGGCGCCCTGCGAGAATACCCGACGCCGCGGAATCAGGCGTTGCTGGAAAAGCTGCTGAAAGATCCCGACGCCGCGGTGCGAAAGGCGGCCGAAGCGGTATCGCAACAACTCAAGAAACTGGCCGGTCAAAAGCCTGCCGAATATGCCTCCGACGCAACGTCGGCGCCGAGCAATCTTTCCACCATTTCGCCCTCGGCGGAAAAGGATTGAAAAGTCTCCCCTCTCCCTTTGGGAGAGGGGACCATAAACGCGGACTTTTCAAACACGCTCTGAATCGTTACGACGCCGCTTGCCGATTCGCCCGCCGGCGATCCGGCTCTTTCAGCAAAATCTTTCGCAAGCGAATCTGCGTCGGCGTCACCTCGACCAACTCGTCTTCCTCGATGAATTCGAGCGATTCTTCCAGCGACATTTTTCGAGCCGGCTTCAACAAAATGTTGCGATCGTGGCCGACCGCGCGCATGTTCGACAGCTTCTTCTCTTTCGTTGGATTGACGTTCATGTCTTCCGGACGGCTGTTCTCGCCGACGATCATTCCTTCATAAATCACATCGCCGGGAATGACGTGCAACTCCGCCCGCTGCTGAAGGCTGTCCAATCCGAAGGCCACGGCCTTGCCCGCCGCGATCGAAACCAACACCCCGGTGGAGCGGCCCGCAATCGGCTCGGCCATCGGCCGATAGCTCTCGAACCGATGATGGATGACGGCCGTGCCCTGCGTCGCGTTCAGCAGCCGCGTGCGAAGGCCGATCAAGCCGCGCGACGGGATCGAAAAAACTATGAACGTGTAGTCGTGGTGGCTGGTCATCTCGACCAACTGTGCCCGCCGCTCGCCGACAAGCTCCATGACCGGGCCGGTTCGCTCGTTGGGCGTTTCGACCACCAACGACTCGAACGGCTCGCACATCTGGCCGTCGATCTCGCGGAAAATCACCTGCGGCTTGCCCACCGAAAGCTCGTAGCCCTCGCGCCGCATCGTTTCGATCAACACCGAAAGATGCAAAATGCCGCGGCCGGAAACGGCGAACGTCTCGGCGCTGGCGCCCGGCTCGACCCGGAGCGCCACGTTCTTTTCCAACTCGTGATATAAGCGTTCGCGGAGGTGCCGGCTCGTCACAAACTTGCCCTCGCGGCCGGCCAGCGGCGAACTGTTCACGCTGAAGGTCATTTTCAACGTCGGCGCATCCACCGTCAATCGCGGGAGCGCGCGCGGCGATTGCGGCGCGCAAACCGTGTCGCCGATTTCAACGCCTTCGAGGCCGACCACCGCGCAAATGTCGCCGGCGTCCACCTCATGAACTTCCACCCGGCCAAGGTCTTCAAACACATAAATCGAAACCGCCTTGACCGACGCGATGCGGCCTTCGCTTTGCATCAGCGCGATGTTTTGCCCCTTGCGGATCGTGCCCGCCTGCACCCGGCCGATCGCGATGCGCCCGACGTAATCGGACCAATCGAGCGTGGTGACCAGCATTTGCAGCGGCTCGCTGATTTCGACATCCGGGCCGGGCACTTTTTCCAAAATCATGTCCATCAGCGGCTGAATGTTTTCGGTCCGCTTCGCCGGATCGTCGGTGGCGTAGCCCAGCTTGGAACTGGCGAAAAGGAACGGAAAATCGGCCAGCGCGTCGTCGGCCCCGAGCTGCAAAAACAACTCCAGCACCTCGCCGACGACCTCGTGCGGCCGGGCGTCGGGCCGGTCGATCTTGTTGATGACCACGATCGGCTTCAAGCCGCATTCAAACGCCTTCTTCAGCACGAATCGCGTTTGCGGCATCGGGCCTTCCGCCGCATCGACCAACACCAAGGCCCCATTGGCCATTCGCAACACCCGCTCCACTTCGCCGCCGAAATCGGCGTGGCCGGGCGTGTCGATAATGTTGATTTTCACGCCCTTATACGGAACGGCGATATTCTTGGCCAAAATCGTAATGCCGCGCTCGCGCTCCAGGTCGTTCGAGTCGAGAATCTGCTCGCCGACCAACTGCGTTTCGCGGTATCGTCCGCTTTGATGCAACATGCAATCGACGAGGCTCGTTTTGCCGTGATCGACGTGTGCGATAATGGCCACATTGCGGATATCGGTGCGACGCATGGAAATTTCACTTTGTTCTCAAAGGGGGGGCATGTCTGCATCGTGAAACCATTTAGCATACCAGTTGCGACCCCCGCCCGTCAATCCGTGGTCTTTTCAACGTGAATGCGGTACGATAGCGGCATCGACACGGGGCGGCAAGTTTTTCGGGAGCAATAACCAAGGAGAATCGCAAAATGGCTCGGCAGTTCGATTGGCAATGGAATGAACGTCAGCAGGTCGGCACCGATTACACCGATGTCGCCGAAGTCGAACGTTATGAAAAACGCATGGGCGAGTTCCGCGACTTGGCCGCTGAAGACGCCGCCATTTTGACGGCGCTCGCGCTGCCGGCCCATTCGCATCTTTTGGAAATCGGCACCGGCTCGGGCCATTTCGCCCGCGCGGCGGCCCACGCCGGCCATCGCGTTACCGCCTTCGATGTGTCGCCGACCATGTTGCAATACGCCGAACGTCGCGCAGCGGCGGACGGGCTGACCGGCATCGAGTATCGCCAAGCCGGTTTTCTCACGTTTTCCGCGCCGCCGGCCACGTTCGACGCGGCGGTGACCTGCGTGGCGTTGCATCATCTGCCCGACGTTTGGAAAGCCGTCGCGCTCGAAAACATCCATCGCGTCTTGAAGCCCGGCGGCTTTTTCCTGTTGGGCGACATTGTTTTTTCGTGGCTCGGCGGCGATCATGCGGCGTGTTTCGGCGCCTTTATCAATTCTTGTCCCGAGAGAATGCGTCAGGAGGCCGCCGTCCATGTCGCGAAGGAATACAGCACGCTCGACTGGATCATGGAGGGCTTATTGACTCGCGCCGGTTTTCAGATTTTGCGTGCCGAAAGCGAAAAGCCTTCGCTGGTGCAATATCTGTGCAAGGCCGTGTAAATCTCCGTAGGTCAGATATTCCGTTCGGACGGACCGGACGGGCCCCCGACGGCCGATTGGCGACGGCAAGCAAAAAGCGACTAGGACTTGAGATTTATCGTCGCCGGGCGGCCAGCCAGCGTTCCAGCGACTGCCGGCTTTCGCCGCTCAGCCGCCCGGCCAAGAGCCCCTCGACGCCAATGTGTTCGTCGAGGTCGGGCCATTCCACGGCATAGCCGTCGCCCAGCAATCGCCAATGATTCCGTTCGGCGGCGGTTGCGTCGAGGAGGCGAGGATACCAAGCCAAGGGCACAACGATGCGTCGGCCATCGGCGAGGTCCAGCGTCAAGTCCTCCTCCGTCACGACGACCGCCGTTGCCAGCGGATCGTTTTCAAGCGTCAAAGTACTCATGCCACGCCTCCGTCAAAGTCTGCAAGTTTACGTCGTGAAAAGGGCACACTGATTTTCGGTCGCCGTGCTTGTGGAAATCAGTGATGGCCCCTTTTCAGGCCTTCAACGACCCTCGTTCCCTCCCGACTTTTTGCCCTCGATTTTTTTCAAGGCATGACTGGCAGCCTGCCGAACTTTTTCATCCTTGTCTTTGAGTAGTTCTTTCAGGACAGGGACGGCGGACTTCGCATCGGAACCCATTCCATCCAGAGCGATACCGGCGGCATCCCGAACTTGCTCGCTTTCGTCTTTGAGCAATTGCGCAAGAACTGGGGCGGCAGACTTGGCGTCAGAACTTACCATCGTGAAGGCGATAATAGCATTCCACCGAACTTCAGAATCCTTGTCCTTGAGCAATTCCGTCAGTGCGGGGATTGCTGATTTCGCTTTGGGACCGATCCTTCTCAGAACCACAGCAGCGGTGCATCGCACCGACGAATCTTTATCCTTGAGCAATTGCAGGAGAACCGGGACAGCTGACTTCGCATCCAAACCCTGTATTATCCATAGGGCGGAAACAGCGGCCGCCCGGACTTTGGAAGCCTTGTCATTGACTGCTTCTTTCAGCGCGGGGATCGCTGGCTTGGCCTTTTCATAAAGCGTTTCTAATGCCACTGCGGCGGCTTGCCGTACCGTCGAATCAGCGTCCTTGAGCAATTCTATGAGGGTTGGAACGGCCGACTTCGCGTCAGGAACTGGCATCTCTCCCAGATCCCCCAATGCCTGAGCGGCGTACACTCGAACTCTGCTATCTTTGTTCTTTGCTAGGACGAACCATTCGCTCAGTGTCCGCTGAAGGTAGGTCGGTTCGTTGGTTGAATCGGGCTTTGGCCCCAAACCAATCGAAACTCGCGTGAGGTATTTCTCACGAATATCCATTGCCTCCTGCGCATTGAAAAACTTGGTTTCGTGTCGCCAATGTTCGTTGACAATTGGTTTTTTCGTCCGCCGCAGTGTATCAATTGTCTCCTTCGACTTTTGAATAGCCAAAGCCTTCTTATCCTTGTCCAGTTCTGCCAGCCCCTCCATTGTCTTGATTCCCCACTCGCCTATTTCCACCTGTAGCTCCCACAGCGGCTTGCCTTGGCGTGCATGGCACCAACCCTTAAGGTCGCGGCACGGTGGCGGGCGAAAGAACTTGTCATTGACAGAAATGACATTGGGAATATCGATGTTGTTAGGCCAGAGGAATCCGAATGGCTTCATTAGGTCGGCATAGGCTATGTTCCTACAAATCTCCCCGACCGTCCTGTCTCCAACCCCGTCATTGAACTCGTAAGTCAATGCGTACCTTTTGTCGTCGATGTGTTCAGCGAGGCGCGACCATAGGTCGTCGGATTTATTTTTTTCTCTTACCAAAACGTCAATGGCTTTTATGACCCTGTCCTGCTCGGTCCAGTCGTAATTTGCCGCAAATAGAGGGGGGTGGGTTGCGCCATTGTCGTCTGCAAGCCTCGGCGGTTCATTGCGGTTGGCAATCGCATCGATAAGCTGGTCCCGCTTGCGATCGTCGGCGGATTTTGGATCAGCCGCCGGTGGTTTGGCCTGCGCGATGCAACTGAAACAGAGGAGTGCGGTAGCCACCACAGTCAAGATTGCTAAAGAAGCGATTGCGTCGCACCGAAGCCCCAGCGGTGAAGCCGTCGCGAAGGCCAAGCAACGGGGCGACACCGTTGCAGGGACCGACGCGCCGTCGCAAATGGGCAGCGAACGTCTTTTTTCATTCATCGGTGCGTTCTCGCGTCGGTTTATAGGTTGAATTGCCCCTTTTCGTAGTATAGGCGATGTCGCCGCCGAAACAATAGGGGGGTTCTGTCCGCAACCGTTGCCTATCGGTAAAATATCAAAATGGTTCGAGTATGGCTCGTTGCTGTCAGCATATCGATGTCGTCAAATTAGTCGTCAAAATAGCCGGAGGCTAATAGCCTCCGGGGCGTCGCGATAACCTTCCGGAGGCTATTAGCCTCCGGCTATTTTGGCATGATACTTACGCCGCGCTACACGGAGGTTTTCCAAATATGACCACGCTCCCATTCGCCCATCTGCATTGCCATAGCCATTACAGCCTCTTGGACGGCGCGGGCACCATTCGCGGCTTGCTCGAACGCACCAAGGCGCTGCACATGAACGCCCTGGCGCTCACGGATCACGGAAACCTGCACGGGGCGCTCAAATTTTATCAAACCGCCAAGGAATTGGGCATCAAGCCGATCTTGGGCATCGAGGCCTATATCGCCCCCGGCAGTCGGTTCCAAAAGGAAGCCGCCAGTTCGAAAGAAGCCAGCTTCCATATTACGCTGCTTGCGAAAAATATCATCGGGTTTCGCAATCTGGTAAAAATGTCGTCCGCCGCTTTCTTGGAAGGGTTTTATTTCAAGCCGAGAATCGACAAGGAACTGCTCGCCTCGCATCACGAAGGCGTCATCTGTCTGAGCGGCTGCGTGTCGAGCGAATTGAACCGCACGCTGCTGGCCGGCGGCGAGGCGAACTTTGAAAAGGCCGTCGAAATCGCGGCGTGGTATCAAAAACTCTTCGGCGACGATTATTACATCGAAATCCAAAACAACCATCTCGAAGTGCAACGCATTGCGATGGAAGGCGCGGTCCGCGTGGCGGATCGGCTCGGCATTCCGCTGGTGGCCACGAGCGACGTGCATTATGTCAACCGCGAGGACGCCGAGGCCCAGGACATTTTGCTGTGCGTCAACACCGGCAAATTCCGCACCGACACGAATCGAATGCGGATGGAGACCGACGAGTTTTTCCTGCGAAGCCCCGAGGAAATGGCCGCGGCGTTTCCCGGCATGGAAGACGCCTTGCGTCGGACGCAGGAAATCGCCGACGGCGTCGATATTGAAATTGAATTAGGCAAGCGGCATTTCCCGGTTTTTTCGCCGCCTGACAGAAAAACGGCGGAAGATTTTTTGTACGAATTGTGCATCAAGGGCTTGAAGGATCGCTACTCGAATCGGCCCGATCGCTATGCCGACGGCGAGTTTTCCGACGAGGTGAAAGCCAGGCTGGAACGCGAATTGGGCGTTATCAACAAGCTGGGGTTCGCCAACTACTTCTTGATCGTTTGGGATTACGTGCATTTCGCCCAATCGCAAGGCATCGAGGCCACGGCCCGCGGTTCCGGCGTCGGCGCGTTGGTTTCATACGCGCTTTATTTGAGCCACGTGTGTCCGTTGGAATATGATTTGTTGTTCGAGCGTTTCTTGGACGAAAGCCGGCGCGAGGCGCCTGATATCGACATCGACTTTTGCCAACAGCGGCGCGGCGAAGTGATTCAATACGTCAAGGAAAAGTATGGCTTCGAGAACGTGGCCCAAATCGGCACGTTCGGCACGATGGCGGCCCGGGCGGCCATTCGCGACGTCGGCCGCGCGCTCGGCTGGCCCATTCCGCGCGTCGATGCGATCGTCGCGCTGGTGCCCGATGAACTGAAAATCAAGCTCAAGGACGCCATTCAAAAAAGCGACGACCTCCGAAAAATGTACGAGAGCGATCCCGAGGTCCGCAAATTGCTCGAACTTGCGAAGGGCGTCGAGGGCCTCGCGCGCAACGTCGGCACGCACGCCGCCGCCGTGGTGATCGCCGACCGCCCGCTGACCGACTACGTGCCCTTGCAGCACGTGCAGA
>CAZWNM010000048.1:0-7311 GCA_964635765.1 uncultured Planctomycetaceae bacterium
CTATCAGGGCGGCTTGAACTACATGCGATACAGCATCTCGAACACGGCCGAATACGGCGATTACACCCGCGGCCCGCGGATAGTCACGGCGGAAACGAAGGCGGAAATGAAGCGAATTTTGACCGAAATCCAGGATGGCACGTTCGCCCGCGAGTGGCTCTTGGAAAACCGCGTGAACGCTCCGTCGTTCAAGGCCATTCGTCGCAAAGAGCGGTCGCATCCGGTCGAGACGGTCGGTCGCAGCTTGCGAAAGCTCATGTCGTGGATCAACGCCAAGGAAGTTTAGCAAACCGGGCTTGCCGAAAAATTTCGGCCTGCCACATTAGCAAACTGGGCTTGCCAAGAATTTTTGGTTTGGCACAATGGTGGTAGGTGCGGCCGAGTGGGGTGCTTGGCCGCCTACCATGACCATCGGGTGCCGCGCCATGACTACCGGCAATAGCCAAATTCGCGCCCAGTTCGACGAACTTAAAATCGGCGATCGCGTCCAGGTGGAGCGACCTGTCACCGTGGGACAGGAGAGTTGGGTCGCCAAAACGTGCGGAGTGATCGTGCAAGTCGAGCGGCGACGCCACGGCTTGCACGTGCGCCGCAATTTTGACGACAAGGTCTACAGCGACGAAGTGCTGTTGGAATTGCCCGACGGCGAGTTGACCGCTGTGGCGATCGACGAGTTTACGACCATTCGCCACGTATGAACGCGGATGTCGGGACGTGTCATTTGTTGCGATTCAAAAAAGTCGTCAAAAAAGCCGGCGGTTAACAGCCGCCGGAGCGGTGGAATGCGCATTCCGGCGGCTGTTGGGCCCCGGCTATTCGCTTTCACATTCTGACGCCAATTCAACAACGATCGCAACCTATTATTGATACCGATGTTGCTAATGATCCTTGCTCAACCGCAAATACGGCTGTTCCAGCCGAGGTTGCTGGCGGTTTGGTCGCGCAAACGTTCATTGGCAAGCAGGACACCATAAGATTTTTGACGCCCCCATGCCATCCCACTCGCACCATCGCAGCCCCTTGTTCGCAAAACACACCAGCGAATTCGCCGAGAATCACTACGTCTATCCGGTCTTGAGCCGACGGGCCGGCGGAATCTCGATCGGCATCAATCTGAATCTCGACAAGCTCTGCACCTTCCACTGCGTCTATTGCCAGGTGGATCACACCGAGCCGGGCAAGGCCGAAAAGGTCGATTTGACCCGATTGGCCGAGGAACTGGACGCGATGCTGGAAGAGGTCGCCTCGGGCGATATCTTCGCGGGACCGAAATTCCGCGATACGCCGCCGCCCTTGCGACGCCTCAACGACATCGCCTTCAGCGGCGACGGCGAGCCGACCGCCTGCGGCGAGTTCGACGCGGCCGTCGAGGTGTGCGCCGAGGCCCTGCGCCGCCGCAAATTGCACGACGTAAAACTCGTCGTGATTACCAATGCCAGCTTGCTCCATCGGCCGCGGGTGCAAAAAGCCCTGAAAATCATCGATGCGGTCGGCGGCGAAATTTGGGCGAAACTCGACGCCGGCACCGAAGGTTACTACCGCACGGTCGATCGTTCCGACGTGCCGTGGCGGCGAATTCTCGACAATTTGCGCGATGCGGCCCTGGAGCGGCCGATCGTCATCCAAACGCTGTTTTCGCGGCTCCACGACGAACCGCCCCGGCCGGCCGAGATCGAGGCGTATTGCGACCGGCTTCAAGAAATCCTGGCAGCCGGCGGGCGCATCAAGGTGGTTCAGATTCACACGATTGCGCGTCAGCCCGCCGAAGCCTGGGTTACGCCGCTTGCCAATGCCGAAATAGACGCTTTGGCCGACGTGGTGCGCCGCCGCACCGGCCTTTCCGTCGCGGCGTTTTACAGTTGATGGCTAGTGGTCAGTGGCTAGTGGTTAGTAGAAACAAAACGTATTCCCACTAACCACTAGCCACTAGCCACTAGCCACTATTTGCGATGTCGAATCTTGGCTCGATTGCGACGTTTCTTGCGGCCGATTTTACGGCGCCCTTTTCCAGTGCGTTTGGTACCCACTAAACACTCCGTCTAAACGAAAAACCGTCTTGTCGTCAGCCGAAATGCAATCGGCGACGTTTCCATCACAATAATGGCGAAACACCGAATATAGCAGACAATGCCATAACGTGACAAGGGGGGAATCGCGTTCGGCAGCGACCGCTTCTATTCCTCGCCGAACCCGTCGTGCCGATGTCCGCTGACATCGCGGATCGCTTGCCGAAGCAAAACCAGCAACGCATTGGGATCATAGGGCTTGCGAAGGAAATAGTGGCAGCCGGCCGCTCGGCATCGACGCACGAGGCCGGGCTGGTCGCGTCCGCTCAGAATGAGGATCGGCGTCGAACAGGTTTCCGGCGAATCGGTCAATTGCTCGCAAATCGACAGCCCATCGGCGTCCGGCAGGCAAAGGTCCAAGAGAATCGCCGACGGCCGCTCGGCCTTGGCCTTTTCAAGCCCCGATCTGCCGGAATACGCCGCCCGAGCGCTAAATCCTTGCCGTTTCAACTGATAGGCGAGCACCTCGGAAAGGGCGTCGTCGTCGTCAATAATCAGCACGGTGTGCTTTTTATGAACGATCACAGCCTCTGGCTGCGGCTTTTCGACCGTTGCAAGTTCAGGCGAGTCGGCAAGTTCGGTCGTCATGGAACTGGACCGTGCGGGTTATGCTAGACGCGGACTATCAAATCTAGGGCAATGTTGCGAAAAGTCAAATTGCGGTATTTAGGAAACATGGTATGTTTCCACGGAGGTATTTTTCCACCATGCGATTTCAACACAAACACACACCCCTCGTTGGTGTAGTATTCGGCTGCTGCCTTTGGGCCGCCTCGGCTCTGGCCGTCGTGAAGGATTCTTCCTATCAGGCGGCGTTGGAGTCGATCCAGGCCGAGAAATTGGCCGCCGTCGTAGGCCATTTGGCCGATCCCCAACTCGAAGGACGCGAAGCCGGCGAACCAGGCGGTCTTGCCGCCGGCGAATGGCTCGCCAAGCAGTACGCCAATCTCCACCTACGCGGTTCGGGCGACCACGGCGAACTTTTTCAGCCGTTCCCGCCGAATTTCCGAAATATTTTGACGCTAATGCCGGGCAGCGATCCGAAACTGCGCGATCAAGTGATTTTGGTTTGCGCCCATTACGACCATCTCGGCTACGGCGGCGATCGCGCTCTCGGTCCCTATGGAAGCATCTATCCCGGCGCCGACGACAACGCCAGCGGCTCGGCGGCCATTTTGGAATTGGCTCGCGCGATGACGAAACTCGCGCCGCCGCCAAAGCGGTCGATTGTGTTTGCCGCTTGGGACGCGGAAGAGAAAGGCCTGTTAGGGTCGAAATACTGGGTCGCCCATCCGACGTTCGCGATCGATCGCATCGCGGCGGTGGTGAACTGCGACATGGTCGGCCGGCTCCGCGACGCCCGCGTCACGTTGATCGCCTCGCGGAGCGGCGCCGGTTGGCTGCGGTTGCTGAGCGAGCAAAACGACGGCGGCCTCCGATTGGATTTTCCTTGGGGTATCAAGGCCAACGCCGACCACTATCCGTTTTTCGACCAAGGCATTCCCGCAGTGTTGTTTCACACCGGCATGCACGAAGATTATCACCGGCCGAGCGACACGGCAGATCGCATCAACAACGACGGCATGATGCAAGTGACGCGGATACTGTTCGCCGTGGTTTGCGAACTGGCCGATCGGCCCGCGACGCTGGCGTTTCGAGCGGCCGCGCGCCGCGAAACGCCGGAAGCCGAGCGGGAAATGCTCGACGACATCGCCGAACCGGCCGATCGGCTCGGCGTTGGTTGGACGGACGACGCGGCTACGGCTGGCGGCATTCGCGTGTCGCGCGTGACGCTCGATTCGCCGGCCGATCACGCCGGGCTGCAAGTGGGCGATTGCATCGTCCAATTCGCCGGAAAAACGATTCGCAGCGACGACGATTTTTGCCGTGCCGTGATGACGGCCGGCCGTTCGGTCGCCATCACGGTGAAACGCGACGGCCAAGCCGAAGAAAAACCGCTGGAATTGAAAGCGTCGCTCGTGGGCGAGCCGTTGCGTTGGGGAATTCGCTGGCGCGTCGACGACGCGGAGCCGGGCGCCGTGATTTTGACGCACGTTCTGGCCGGTTCGCCCGCCGCGAGGGCCGGGCTTGCCGTCGGCGACCGGATTTATCAGGTCGGCGGCCGCGATTTCACCGATGAAGCCGAGTTCGTCCAGCGTATGAAAGCCAACGGCGATGTGCTGCCGATTTTAATCGAGCGCGACGGCCGGCTGCGATTGATCCAGCTTGAGATCCGCCGCGTCGAGCCTCTGAAACGGGCGGCGTGAGACAGAGGGATTAGGGATTAGAAAGCAGAAATGAGGGATGATTTTTTGTTCTTCTAATCCCCAATCCCTCTCCAGTTTACGCGGCCCTGCGGCCGTAACGGTCGAATTGCTCGGCGCGTCCCAGGCAGGCGAGAATCCGCTCGGCCACGGCCAAGGCGTCGCGGCCGGCCTCGCCGTTCACGAGCGGCTCGCGCGGCGTGCGAATCGACTCGACGAAATCGGCGGTTTCCAACGCCAACGTATCGACGGCCTCGAAGGTCTCCTGCCGCTTGGGCAAATGTTCTTCAGCGAAATGCGTTCGCTGGTAATCGAGTTCTTGCGGCGTCAATTGTGCGATGTCAAATTGCCGCCGCAATAGGGTTTCGCTGGGGCGAACCGTCGTGAGCGTTCGCGCGGCGAAATCGACGGCCGCAAATCCGTCGGCCGACCATGCGTGCATCCGCCGCACGTTTTCGTAGCTCACGCGCGACGCCGAAAGCGACGCCACGCAGCCGTTTTCAAACTCCAGCCGCGCGTTGGCGACGTCTTCGTGCGGGCCGACGACCGCCGTGCCCAACGCTTCGACAGTCTGCACGCGGCAGCCGGCCATCGAAAGCACGAGGTCGATGTCGTGAATCATCAGATCGAGCACCACGCCGACGTCGGTCGAGCGGAACGTGAATCCGCTTGCCCGAACCGCTTCGATGTACCGCGGAGCGCGAATTTGGCCGGCCGCGGCTTGAAACGCCGGGCTAAACCGCTCGATGTGTCCGACTTGCAGCGTGACACCGCGACGCCGGGCGAGCGACACCAGCTCGTCGGCCTCGGCGCGGCTCGTGCAGATCGGCTTTTCGACCAAGATCGGCACGCCGGCGTCCAAAAAATCCCGGGCGATTCGGTGATGCAAGCTGGTCGGCGCGGCGATAACGGCGCCGTCGATTGCTTCGAGCACCGAAGCGTATTCGGCCCTTGCTTCGGTGTGGCATTGCTGGGCTACGCGATTGCAATTGTCGGCCGCCGGATCGACGACGGCGACGAGATCGACATCGTCGCGCGCGGCGAGTTTTTGGGCGTGGAATCCGCCCAATCGGCCCGCTCCGACGACGATGATGCGTGTTTTATTCATTAGTGGCTAGTGGTTAGTGGCTAGTGGTTAGTATCGGCAGTGGATAGTCGATAGTGAAGCCACAAGGGTGCTTGCAGTTCACTAGCCACTAGCCACTAACCACTAATTTGTCACGCCGCTCTTCGTTGTTCGCGGCCGCGGCCGTGCTGGCCCTCGTGCTGGCCTTGGATGAAACTGAGCAAATGATTGACTTGCGGAACCAACTGGCCGTTCGCGCGAAGGATTTCCCAGGCGTTTTCCAGGCCGACCTTCGAGCGATAAAGCAGACGATGGGCTTCGACCAGGGCCGAAATGACCTGCGGCGAAAAGTCGTGCCGCTTCAAGCCGACGGCGTTGATGCACCGCGGACGAGCGGGATAGCCCTCGCAAAGCATGTAGGGCGGCACATCATGCCGTACGGCGCTGAGGCCGGCGAGGAAACTGTAGCCGCCGATCGTGACGAAATGATGCACCCCCACGGCGCCGGAAAGCGAAGCGAAATCGTGAACGTGAACGTGGCCGGCCAACAGCGTGCCGTTGGCGACAATGATGTTGTTGCCCAACTGACAATCGTGGGCGACGTGGGTGCAAGCCATCAAGAAGTTGTTGTCGCCGACGCGGGTGACGCCTTCCTCTTTTTCCGAAGCGCGGTTGATGGTGACGCACTCGCGGATGACGTTGTTGTCGCCGATGACGACCTTCGTGTCGCTGCCGCCGTAGCTGATGTCTTGCGGCTCGCCGCCGATGACGGCGTTGGCGTAGATGTGATTATCGCGGCCGATGGCAACGTTGCCCATCAGCGTGACGCTGTTTTCCAATCGAGTGCCTCGGCCGATGCGCACCTCCGGGCCAATAACGCAAAATGGGCCGATTTCGACATCGTCTTCAATTTCGGCGCGAGGGTCGATGGATACATTTTCTGCAACGTGTACGGCCATATCCGCGACTCCTTCACGGCGGGCTGCTTTTCGTCTTCTCCCCTCTCCTTCCGGGAGAGGGAACTTGTTTTCAGGCACAATGTTTTAATTTCGTTGTTTGGCAAGCGGAATCCTGTGCGACGATGGCCCGCACCAATTCGGCATTGAGCCGGTGGCCGCTGCGATAGGCGGTGAAACGGCCGATCAGGTCGCAGCCGGCCATCGCCAGATCGCCGACTAAATCGACCATTTTGTGCCGCACGCACTCGTCGGGAAAACGCAACTGATTGTCGATCGGTCCGTGGGCGTCAAAAACTAACAGGTCTTTGGGGCTTGCCTGCCGGCCCAAACCCATCGCCTTGAGGGCGTCGGCCTCGGCTTCCAGCAAAAAAGTTCGGCTGGGGGCCAAATTGAGGCGGAAGTGACGCGAGGATAGGGAGATTTCGAGCGACTGCCGACCGATGACGCCGCCGCCGTAATCGAGTCCGTAACGGAGGACGAGTTTGCCCGAGAAACACGGGCCGGCTTCGATCCAACTCTTCTCATCGCCGACGCGAATGACGTCGCGGATGACCAGACGGCGGCGAGGGGCGTTTTGCTCGACCATGCCGACGCTTTGCAACGCCTCGACAAACGGAAGACTGGAACCGTCGCAGCCCGGCATTTCCGGCTCATTGACCCAAAGCTCGCAGTTGTCGATTTGCAAGCCGTGCAACGCGGCCATGATGTGTTCGACCATCTCGACGCTTGCCTCGCCGCACCGGAGCGAAGTGCGGCGGGGGATTTCGAAGCGATGTTCGACCGTGGCTGGAATGCGCGGCAATCCTTCGAGATCGGCGCGGACGAAGACGATGCCCGAGTCGGCCGGCGCGGGCCGGAACTCCACTCGCACGTCGCGTCCGCTCCAGTAACCCACTCCGGCCACGGCGGCCGGGGCGGCGATCGTTCGCTGGTTTCGTGTTGCTTCCATCAAGAGG
>CAZWNM010000048.1:7321-8890 GCA_964635765.1 uncultured Planctomycetaceae bacterium
GTCCGTGACAAGGGTGTCATTGGTTTTTTGTGGTTTCACCTGGTCGTTCCTTGGCCGAGAACGCAACGGCCGCCGCCGTTATCGAGGCGGATAACCGTTCGTGTTGGGATTCGCGGCGTTGAAAGGACTCGCGGGAGTGGACGTCGCCGCGCCGCCATTGCCGCCGGCCGCCGGATGGTTGATTTCTGCCAAGACGTAGTCGGTGATGTCGAGCGCTTGGTTGTGCCACACGACGCTCTTGCCGAGGATCGGCTGCAACGTTTCCGGCCGCTGCGGATCAAACGGCATATCGTCGATGCGAATGGCGATGTCGCACCCGCGTTGCTGGCAATAATACTGGGTGAGCTGCATGATTTCCGCATAGACGTTGTAATAAATCTGGGCGTTTTCCCGCATGAACGCCTCATCGCGTTTTTTGAATTCCACCGCTAACCTGGCCTTCTCAGCAGTCAACTGGTCGTCCCGGTTGTTGTAATCCGGGGTGCCGCGGGCGAATTGATTTCTCGCCTCTTCCAGCTTCATTAGCTTGGCTTTTTCGGCCTGGATTTCGGAGGATGCAGCCTGCATTTCTTGTTTAAGGGCGTTCATTTGCTCCTTAAAGCGGGCGTGGTTTTGGAAGATTCGGCCGACGCTTATGACGGCGACCCGCGTGCCGGCGTATTGAGCCGGCTGTCCTCCGCCATTTTGCGCCACGGCCCACTGAAACACGCCGCATGAGGCAACCACGGCGGCCACTACGATCCAACCTTGCGACTTTTTCACGTCAGCGCTCCTTGCTGTTGTGTTGATTTTTTCCTGGACGACGCGATCTCTTCCGTGAGACGCCTTTGCCGGCTCGGCCCTTTTCCATCGTTTTTATTGGATAAGCGCCTGCCTCCAGGGACGCGGTATTTTGCCCGGTTCCGGCGTTCGCGTAAATAGCAGATTATCGCGTTTGGCTCGATTGCCGTAACTCGTTCGCGTCAAACAAGTTGCAGCCGAAACGCAAGCCGAGATTACGCGGCGATGTTAATTCGCCCGGCGGGCGGCCCATTGCTTTTCCATCGAAATGCCCAACGCCTCTTCGGCCTCGGGCAGACGGCCGGCACGCTGGCAGATCATGCTCATCGCCATGAAGCTGAACGGATCGTCGGGATCGAGTTCGCAAACTTTTCGGGCCTGCTCGACGGCCTCATCCAGACGGCCCAATTTGCCGTAAAAAACGCTCAAAGCCGCGTGGCCCAACACAAAGTCGGGATGCTCCGCTGCAAGAGCCTCCAACTTGCCGATGGCCTCGTCCAGTTTGCCGGCTTGCTGCAAATCAATGGCTTCATCGTAAAGTTGATCGACCGTCGGCATGAGGGAAACGCTCCGCAAAATAGGTGAGTTTTGTGTCTATCGTCATTTTAGCAAACGGCTGCCGCGGGGGGAAGTGCGCGCCGGGGGATTGGAACGACCGCGTTCCCATCACGCCGGGCGGAGCGAGGTAATCCACAAGAACGGCGTGCCGGCCTCGTCGTATCGCACCTCGAACTTCAAGTTCGCCTGAAACAACACCTTCCGCAACGCCGCGCTGTAGGTCGTCTTGCC
>CAZWNM010000049.1:0-8847 GCA_964635765.1 uncultured Planctomycetaceae bacterium
TGGAATGCAATCGGCGTCCGGCGGCGAACAAGGCCGCCGTGCAAAGCAACGTGAACACGGCAATGACGGTCTTTCCCACGAGCGCGCCTAGCCACCAATCGCCGACCAGCGTCATACCCAGCAGGCTGAGCATTTCCGTGCCCATCGCCATGTTGGCATAGACGTTGTGCGGCAGAAATGTGATCCGGCGTTGCTGGAAAAACTCTTTCGGCGCTTGCAGATGATACTCGCACACGTCAAAATCGAACGGCGGCAACATGGCGGCCAACACGATCGCCGCGACGAACGGCAACGCAAGCCAAAGCCAGCGACGGCCGAGAATGTTTATATCGACCTTGGAACGAAAATCGGAACCGCGGGCCATTGGCCCCCGGCTATCGGCGGCGAGCGAATAGATGTCGTTTTTCCTTCGCCGACGCCAAACCAAAACAACCGCGAGGAACGTGAGCGACATCGGCGCCGCGATGAGCCACGTGCGATGGAGCCGGCCGAACAAACCCAACAGCAACGTCAGCGTGCTAAGAATATTAAAGCCGGCAGCCGTTGAGAAGCAAAAAGCTTCCAGGCGCGTGAGATGGCGCGCGACGCGAAACGCCGCCAACAACAGCCAGCCGAGCGCGGCGGCCCACGCCGTGATGAGACCGGCGGCCGCCAACACGGGCACGCGTTCCACGATTGCAAATTGCGGCGGCGTGCCGAACCAACTGGAAAAAAGAGCGTCGCCGGGATTCTTCAAGACCGCAAAAAGAAGCCCCAGGCGATTGGGCGACTGGGCTTGATTGCCGCGAAGACTCGGCAACGGCGTCGAGCAGAACGCCGACGCATACGCGGCCAGTCCGATCAGCACAATCGCGGGTCGAAGGAGTTTCATTGCAACGACATTTTGCGTAGCGGCCCCGGCACGTCTTCAATCGCGTAATCGACCACCAGCCAGCGGCCGCCTTCCTGTCGAAGCCGCACGGTGACATGCGTTGCATAGCGCTCATGCGCTACCAGGCCGCCTTTGAGCGTTGCCGAGCCGACCGCCAAAAACTTCGCCTCGGCCGTCGGCGGGTTGGTCGATCGATTGACCGTAATCTTCAAGCCGCTGAGATAAGCCTCTTCGACTGTGACACGTTTCAGCACCCAGGCGGCGTCTTCTTGAGGGCTTTTCGCCGACGGCGCAATGCAAGCGAGCAACTGCTTTTCGTTGTCGGCCTTGACGGCGTCGACGGCGGCGTCGAGCGTATTTTCCACCGCTTCCCGATCCGTGACGACCAGCCGTTCGACAATCACGCCGGCGGCGGTGAGCAGCGCCACGGCGATCATGGCCCAAAGAATTTTGCCGCGGCCCGTCTGGAACAACAAAAACGTCAACACCGCTTCAACGGCAATGCCGATCGACACGATTCGCCAGGGATTCTCGAAGAAAAAGTCCATGTTTTTTCATTTCCTCGCGGTCGCCAAAAATTGCAACAGCACGGTTGTCGGCTGCTCGGCGGGCTCGGCCAGTTTCAGATCGACTCTCGCGCCGTAGGAAAGCACTTGCGA
This sequence comes from uncultured Planctomycetaceae bacterium, assembly GCA_964635765.1. Lineage (GTDB taxonomy): Bacteria > Planctomycetota > Planctomycetia > Pirellulales > Thermoguttaceae. Next base: position 1,531 of record CAZWNM010000049.1, read on the forward strand.
TGTTTTGATGCGCGACTCCGGCCCGTCGGTTTGTTCGACCTCCAACTCCGGCACGGCGCCCAGCGGCGGACAAAACGCCAAATGCACGCTGCCGGTCCGCTGGCCCGAGGCAAACGCCGCCCGAATCCAGCCGAACACCTGTTCGGTGCCGTCGTTGTTCCGCCGCCGCGTGATTTGCTGAACGATTTCGTCCGGCGGAACGGCTTCGGGAATGTCATCGTTGCCGCATTTTTTGGGGGGCGAAGCAATTGGCGTGGGCTGCAAAAGATGTCGGAGCAAGAACGTCCATGCGCAGCCTTCTTCGATCGCCGCGACAAAACCCACGGCCACGACGCCGGCGGCCGCCGTGCCCGGCATGCACAGGGCAGCGGTCGAGAAAAAAACCGCGACGGAAATCCACGCCATGACGAACCAATCGAGCCGCGAGAACAACGCGACCCGCGTTCCACGCAGCCGGCCGACCCGAATCATGGCGGCCACGGCTGCGATAAGCACGGCCGTCAGCAACAGAGGGCCAAGTTCCAGTGGCCGCATGAGCGCGCCGGCCCATCGGCGCTCGACAATCACGCCAGCCGTCGCCGTAAACAATCCAAGGAGCACGCCGGCCGACCAGCGACACGAAATCATCGGGAGAGCGTCGCAGCCAATCGCGGAAAACGATCGCGTGCCGCTCATAAGTGCGTCTCCACAAATCCGCTTATAAACAAGGCAATCACTTCGCCCCGGCGGCGAGTTCGGCGGCGCGGTCGGTTTTTTCCCAGGTGAAATCGGGATCGTTGCGGCCGAAATGTCCGCCCGAAGCCGTCTTCCGATAGATCGGCCGGCGAAGATCGAGATACTTGATGATGCCGCTCGGGGTCAACGGGAAAACCTTGCGGATGAGTTCGCAAAGCCGTTCGTCGTCGATCGTGCCGCTGCCGTCCGTATCGACCAAAACGCTGACCGGCTCGGCAACGCCGATGGCGTAGGCCAGTTGCACTTCGCAACGCTCGGCCAAGCCGGCGGCGACGATGTTTTTGGCGACGTGCCGGGCCATATACGCGGCGCTGCGATCGACCTTCGTCGGGTCTTTGCCGCTGAAAGCGCCGCCGCCGTGACGCGCCCAGCCGCCGTAAGTGTCGACGATGATCTTCCGCCCGGTCAAACCGCAATCGCCGTGCGGGCCGCCGACTTCGAAACGCCCGGTCGGGTTGATGTGGTACGTGATGTCGCCCTTCACCAACGCCTTCGGCAACAACGGCTTGACGATCTTCTCGATGATGTAGCGGTGAATCTCTTCCTGCTTCACTTCCGGCGCGTGCTGCGTCGAAACCACGACCGTGTCGATCCGCCACGGCTTCTTATCGCGATATTCCACCGTCACCTGGCTCTTGCTGTCGGGGCGAAGCCAAGCGACTTCCTTTTTCTTTCGGGCCTCGGTCAAACGATTGAGGATTTGATGTGCCAGCATGATGGGCAACGGCATTAACTCGGGCGTGTCGTTGCAGGCGTAGCCGAACATGAGCCCCTGATCGCCCGCCCCGATGTCCTTGCCCTTGGCCGCGTCTTCGTTGACGCCCTGGGCGATGTCGGGACTCTGGCGGTCGATCGAAAGCATGATGGCGCACGTGTCGGCGCAAATGCCCATCATGTCATCCGTGTATCCGACGTCGCGGATGACCTGGCGGACGACTTCTGGATAGTCGATCGTGGCCTTGGTCGTAATCTCGCCGGCCACAATGGCAATGCCCGTGGTAACCATCGTTTCGCACGCGACGCGGCTCATGGGGTCTTGCGTAAAGAGGGCGTCAAGCACGCCGTCGGAAATCTGGTCGGCCAGTTTATCGGGATGGCCCATGCTGACCGCTTCGCTGGTGAACAGGAATTTATTGTGCGACACGAGAATGGCTCCTAACTTACCAAGGATTTTGATGTTTCGGCCAAAACGCCGACAAATAATGATTATAGACAACGAGAGGGGGTTGGCAACAGGGGGATTTTCGAGGGAAAGCCCAAAAATTACGCCACAGCTAGACGGGTGGCTGGTTTTACCCCGTCAATTCCGTGAGCAGTTCGAGCGTCCGTGCGGTCGCGCCAAGCTGCGACTGGACGAACGATTGGGCCCTTTTGCCAAGCGCGCCGGCATCGTCCGGCTGCTCCAAACAACGCCGAACGAACGCCGAAAACTCCTCGGCATTTCGCACCACGACGGCGGCTTCGCGGTCGAGCATGGCGGAAACGATGTCGGTGAAATTCCAGGTGTTCGGTCCGAACGAAACCGCCGCGCCGTAAGCGGCCGGCTCGATCATGTTTTGCCCGCCGCGGCTGCCCATGCTTCCACCGACAAACGCGATTTGGGCCGTGCCCCACCACGCACCTAATTCGCCGACGACATCGACCAACAACACGCGCTCGTCGCCGGCCGATTCGCAGTGCAACGCAGTGCGCCGCTGCCACGCGATGCCGGATGTTTCCAACAGTTTCGCCACCGCTTCAAAACGATCGGGATGCCGGGGGACCACGATCAACCGCAACTCGGGCCACCGTTCGCTCAATCGGCGAAACGTGTCGATCGCCATCGCCTCTTCCGGCTCTTGCGTGCTGCCGGCCAGAAGCACCACGTCGTCGGGCAAGAAACCGGCCAACGCGGCCAGCCGCTGCGTGGCGGCGTTGCGGCGATCGGTCGGCGCGCCGTCGTATTTCATCGAGCCGGTCACATGCACCGATTCCGGTCGAGCGCCGAGCGCGCGGAATCGTTCGGCATAGGTTTCATCTTGCACCGCAATGAGATCGATTTGCCGCAGCAGCCTTGCGATGAAAAAGCGAATGCGTCGATAGCCGCGAAAACTGCGTGCGCCGAGCCGTCCGTTGATGACCGCCACGCGAGCGCCGTGACGCCGGGCCGCGCGGATCAAATTGGGCCACAATTCCAGCTCGGCCAGCACCAATACGTCGGGCCGAATCCGCCGCACGGCGTTTTTCACCGCCCACGTGAAATCCAAAGGGCAATAAAACACCGTGTTTTTCGGATATTTTTTCTTGGCAAGCGCCATGCCGGTCATGGTCGTGGTCGAAATGACGCACTGCCAGCCCGGCCGCTCCTGTTCGATGCGTTTCAACAGCGGCGCAAGCAGATTGACCTCGCCGACGCTCACGGCGTGCAGCCAGACGCACGGTTTTTTATTTTCGGCGACAACCGGGCGTTCCGGCACGTCGCCCAAAAACTTCGCAGCGTAGCCTTCGCGGTATTTCCCCTTGCGCACGGCCTGCCAAAGCAGCCACGGCAGCGAAAGAACGAGCAAAAATAGATAAATCAGATCGAGCAGAAACGGCACCGAAGGAATCCTTTCCCCGTCAACTTACGATTTCTCCCAATAAACGCCATCAACGCTCGCCTTCGCCGACCATCGCTGCATTCTATCTTTTCGCCGCTTTTCCGTCCAGTTGACAATGCAACGGAGTGTGGCAATTTTTTGTCATTCCGTTTGCAAAAAATGTGCAAGATTCATTCTGCGGCGAACCACAAATCGCCCAAACGGTAGAATTTCTCCGCTGTTTCGCCACATTTTTCACCCCCCCCTTTGTTCATCACCTATTGTTTTGCAACCTATACTTTTTCATACAGCTTGCTATAATGCCCCGCATGGCGTTCTTGCCCATTGGCAACGATTTACCTTGAAATTGAGGTGGTTCGATGGCGACAAAATCCCCTGTTGCTTGTATCACGTCGATCGGTGAAGTGGCCGGCACGGTGTGGCGTATTCTTTCCGACAACGGACCGATGCCGATGGCAAAATTGGTAAAAGCCGTCGGCGCGCCGCGCGACACGACCATGCAAGCCCTCGGCTGGCTCGCCCGAGAAGATAAGGTGAGCATCGTGGCGAAAGGCCCCAGCCACGAAGTTTCGCTGCGATAGAAATACGATGATTCTCTCCGCCGGATTGACGCCCGCTTGGCAACAAATGATGGTGTTCCGCTCGTTTCGCCCCGGCGAAGTGAATCGGGCGTCGGAAGTGCTTTGGCGGGCGCAGGGCAAAGTGGTCAACGTAGGCATCGCCGCCCATCATCTCGGCGGACCGAGCCTGACGCTCGCCGCCGTGGGCGGACCGCCGCTTGTCTCGATCGACCGCGAACTGGCCGAGTTGGGCGTGCCGCGCCGCTGGATCGTCACCGACTCGCCCACCCGAATTTGCACCACGATTCTCGATCAAGCGACCGGCACGATGACCGAACTGGTCGAAAACGGCCGGCCGTTGCGGCAGGAAGAACTCGACGAGTTCCGCAATGTCTACGCCCTAGAGGCCGCCAGGGCCGGCGTCGCTGTCATCACCGGTTCGCTTCCGACGGGCGTGCCGGCGTCGTTCTATCGTGAACTTGTCGAGCGAACGCCTTGTCCGGCGGTGCTCGATTTCCGCGGCGAAGGACTTCTTCACGCGTTGGACCTACGGCCGCTGGTCGTCAAGCCAAACCGCGAGGAATTGGCCGCCACCGTCGGGCAACCGCTCGACGACGATCGGCAATTGCTCGACGCAATGCGGTCGCTCAACGATCGCGGGGCGCGTTGGGCCGTGGTGACGCAAGGGGCCGGGCCGGTTTGGGTCACGTCGGCGTCGAAAACGTATCGGCTGCTGCCGCCGAAGTGCGATACGGTGGTGAATCCGCTTGGCAGCGGCGACGCAATGGCCGCCGCGATTGCATGGGCCGTTCGCGACGACCGTTCGATCGTTGACGCCGTGCGGTTCGGCATTGCCGCGGCCGTCGAAAATCTTCGTCAATTGGAACTGTGCCGGCTCGATCCCGCGGCGGTCGAGCGAAGATCGCTGGAAGTAGCGGTCGAAGAACTCTAACGCACGTTTGCACCGCCGTTTCGCCGGCGAACTTGTTTGCCGCGTTTCTTACTCCTCGGCCGGCTGTTTCGCGTCTTTCGGCTGGGCCGCCTTCCCGTTGGGTTTGAACTCCACTTGCAGCGTCACCGGAACCAAAACTTTTTGGTCGGGCAGGTAGACGAAAACGCCCGGCCTCTTGCCGACGCACCCCAGCGTAACCATCTTGCCGCTCTGGTCGAACGCCGTCACAACGCCGCTGCCTTCGTTCGATTGGAGGCGGATTTGCGGCACGCCATGCGAAGAAAAGGTTTCGATAAGACCGTTGTTGGTGGCCGCGTCGGCGCCGACGACCGCAATCGGATTCCCGTTCGTCCCCTGAACGACCAGCGTTCGGCATTCGATCTGATTCATGCGAGTCGATCGGTTTACCAACAATCGTTCGGCCAGCAATTCGTCACAAATCACTCGCTGCGCCCTGACTTCGTTGGTTTTGATCCGATAGAGGAGTTTGTCGCGCAATGCGATGCCCAGGGTGAGGAAGATCAGGGGGTAAACGATCCAGCGTTCGCGTGGTGACATCGCACGGCTCCTAGAGTTCGCAGCTTACTTGTTTGTCGCATAGCGTCTATTTTTACAGCGAAATCGGTTTCATTGCACTCCAGAGTGTATGCCAAAAGAGGAATTGTGGAAAGCACAATTGCACCAAAACGGCCTTTGAGGCTACAATTTCGCCGCTCTCGTCGGCGAGCGAGGCAAAAACTATGAAAAATCACTCCAAGCGGTGGCTGGTTCTCTTACTTATTGTTGTGTTGTCGATTTGGGGATGGTTCGATGTCCGCCATCGCGGATTCGTTTATCCCGACGCGCCCCAGGAACATCGAACCGACCTGACGGTTTACACCGAGTCGGGCAGGGCGTTTTTCGACGGGCGCAATCCCTATGAAGTCGCCAATCCCAGGGGATGGACGTATCTCTATCCGCCGCTGTTCGCCTTGTTGCTGTCTCCGCTTTCGCCGTTGCAGCCGCAAAACCAAGTGCTGGTTTGGTTTTTCCTCAGCCTGTTGTTTTGCTGGGGATGTTATCGGGAATGCCGTCGCATTGTCGCGCTGGCGTGCGACGAAGACCCGCGGGCGGCGGCCGCTTGGCGGCGCCGCATCCCTTGGCTCGCCACGGCCGCGATAGTCACCGCGCTGCTGCCCACGCTCAATTGTTTGCAACGCGGACAAGTCGGCATCCTCAAAATGTACCTGCTGTTGCTGGGGCTTCGCATTATTCTCGGCGGCCGAACACGTCGCGCGTGGTTCGCCGGCGGCGTCGTGCTGTCGCTGCCGATCGTGCTGAAAATCCTACCGGCGTTTCCCGTCGGCGTGTTTCTCTTCCTGGAATTCGTCGCCTGGCTGCGAAACCGACGGCCGCACGAAGAGAACGCGCCATCGGCAATCGTTGCGCCGGCAAAGCCGCGATTTGCGTTTTCAACATTCGGTGTCGCCGTTGGGTTGCCGCTGTTCTTCCTCGTGGTTCCAGCCTTCGCGGTCGGTTGGTCGGCCAACCTGCGTCATTTAGACACATGGGGCCGGTTCATGCTCACCAAGGCCGACGACGGCGGCATGGACCCGCGCTCGGGCAATTCCCGCTCGGCACGCAATCAGAGCTTGCACAACGCCGTGTATCGCTTCGGCAACTTCGGTTCGTATCTCTTGGCCGGCGGCCCGGACGATCGGCTGGTCGAGCGTTTCAATTCGCCGAAGATGGCGATGGATTCGTCGGCCACGGAACGAATGTTGCTCTTGGCGCGCGCCGCACTCGGACTGGCCTTGCTGGCCTTGTGCGTCCGTTTGGCTCGCCACGGCGGAAGCCGGCTCAATTTGGCCGTCGGATTTGCACTGGCGTGCGTCACCATGTTGGCGGTTTCGCCGATTGCGCGCGGCCACTATTTCCTGCTGCTGGCGCCCGCCGTGTTGCTAGTGCCGCTTTGGTTGGAATGCCGAGGCCGTCCGCTGACGGGCACGCTGCTGGCCGCGACGTTGCCGGTGCTTTCGGTTTCGCACTATGTGCTGTTGCCCTATGCCGGCCGCGTCGGTCTGCTGGGCCTAGGCACGGCGGCATGGCTGATGGCGACGATGGTCGTCATGGCGCGAACCGATTGGGCGAATGTTCGTGCGGCCGGCCGAAACGATCACGCTGTCGCCATCGGTCCGTCGCTTCGCCGAGCGGCATAGCAGCCTGTTGAAATTTTTCACTACCTCGTATGGTGTCTCTTAATACTACAGCACCATGTCGCGTCCGTGCTAATGACACAACATCTTGTCGCAACAGCGGTTATGGCGAAAATAGCGAGTCCAATTACATACTGCAACATTTTGGTTTAGCAGCGATGAGCCATAAGGCAAGTGCCGACAAATAAGCCACCCTGGAACTGCTAGCATTGCAAGCATGTTTTTGACTTGGCGCTGTAGTATTAAGGGCCTATCCCAAAACTGAACTAAAAGTCGCCGCTAGGCGTAGAACATGA
>CAZWNM010000050.1:0-8785 GCA_964635765.1 uncultured Planctomycetaceae bacterium
CCGTGGCGCTGGTATTCCAACAACGGTATTCCAACGACCCCCTTTAATTTTCATACTTTAATCATAGACCGCTCTCGGGCAGGATGTAATCCCCCTGCGAAACGAATTCCACCCCCCGACTCAGCGGGATAAACGGATGAATTCAGGCCAAATCGAGGGGGAATCGCGTCGTAAAACCACCATTTCGGCGGCATGGCACGGCAAAAAATCGGCAACCGCCCTTGACCGCCCTCCAAAAAATCTCTACTCTTCGCCCCACGATGCTGAACCATACTGCGCAAGTCGTTTTGGTTGCGATATTTTCCGCCTCGACGGCGTTGTGGGCGACGGCGGAAGAATCGCCGCCGGTCACGTTGCCGCTCGAACACGGCTACGTGGTGCTGCGCAACGGTGCGGTCTTTGACGGAAAGATCAGCCGCGACGAGACGACGTATTATATCGACATGGACAACGGTCAGAGCCAGGTTAGCCTGAAACTGGCCGATGTCGATTTGGTTTGCAAAGACCTGGAAGAGGGTTATCGGCAAAAACGGGCCCTGATTCAGGTGGGCAACATCCATCAGCACTTGGAATTGGCGCAATGGTGCTTACGGCAAAATTTGCTAGGGTCCGCCGGCATCGAATTGGCCGACGCCGCGGCGGTCAATCCGAAAAATCCGATGGTCGTCATCTTGCAAAACCGGCTGAAATTGGCCTTGGAACCGCCGGCGCCAGGCTCGACAAAAACGCAGATCAACGGACCGTCGAATAACGAACTCGACCGGATGGTGCGCAGCATGCCGCGCGGCGTTGTCGAAAATTTCACGCAATCGATGCAGCCGATGCTCTTGAATCATTGCGCCGCTTCCGGCTGCCACAGCGCGCAATCAGAGTCGGGCTTGCGACTCTATCGCATCTCGACCGACAGGGCGTCCAACCGGCGAACGACGCAGCGGAATCTTTACTCCGTGTTGCAGTTCGTCGATCAGCGGAACCTCTCGGCGAGCAAACTATTGGCCGCCGCCAGCCAGCCGCACGGCACGGTTCAACACGCCGTTTTCAGCGATCGCCAGACGCCGCAACTTCGGCGCATGGTCGATTGGCTCGGGCTGTTCGCGCAGCAATCGCCGTTGGAAGTGCCAGGCTCGGTCGCAACGTTGCCGTCGTCGGCCCCGCCGACCGCCAACGCCGTCGTTCCGGCGGGCTACAATGAGCCGGTCGATCCGTTCGATCCCGAGGCGTTCAATCGCGGCCGCTCGCCCGGCAGGGCAAAAGCGAATCCGTAGGCGAGTCGGATGTCTTGTGTCGATCGAAATGCCGAAAGATAGGCCCCAATAAGTGGTCTGGCCGTATCCTCCGCCCAAGTCATCGTTATCGTAACGTCTTTTGTTCGATCAGGCAACCGCCTGCAAACGGGCCGCTTCGCGCTGCTCCATTCTGCGCTCGCGCGCCTCGGCCAGCTTGCGGTCGCGGGCGGCGAAGATTTCCGCTTTCCACGCCCGCAACGACATCCCCCCAAGCCTCGGCGGCCTGCGCGGCCGTGGTATACGAATACTACCAGCAGGCGACCAACACCGCGAAAACGACCACCACGCCCGACAGAATGGCATTCTGATGCTGTTGGAGCGATTCGCCCGACTTCAACAGCCAATCGGCCAACTCGTTATGTTGCAATTCATGGCGTCGCGCGCTTTTCATGGCACCAAGCCTTCAGAGGGGATTTTGTGTTGCTTATTTTCAAGCGATTAGTATACGGTCGCTGCCGCCGCCGCGTCAAGGTCGGCCGACGGAGGGCACGGTCTGCCCCCCAAGCCTTTGTTCTCAAAGCCAAGGTTACTTTGCGTCGAAAATAGTACCGTAGGGTGCGTGCTTGCACGGCAGGGTGGCACTGTAAAAGTGTGCCACTGGCTCTGCCAGTGCTTCGTAGATTTTGTGAAAGGGCTGCACTGTCTTTCAAAGTGCCACTTCCCTACTTCTACGCGCAACACGATGGAATGTCAACCTTGCCCCAAGCACTGGCAAAGCCAGTGGCACACAACCTCAGCCCTTTTCGTCAGCGCCACCCCGCCGTTGAAAACGGTTCTGTCCTCTTTTCATTCCTGAACGCTTCCGAAGTGGTGAGAAGCCATAGTGTGACCCCTCCCATGATCGTCCCCACGGGGAATGCAATACACATGAAAAGGCTGCCCCAAAAAAGCGATTGGCGAGCCACGGATGGAAAAACACCCGTCCGTTTGGCGATCATCCAATGCAGAAACACCCCCACAGGGAAAAGCAGGAAGCCGCACGATGTAGCGATCATACAAATAGACAATGTTTTGGCGGCCGTTGCCTCTTGGTTGGCAGCCGTAACGGCATTGAAGACCTCTATCATGCCGACAACTGTGACCAAAAGCCCCGCAATCCAACTCAGCGCGAACACGGTCGCCAAAATCCGTAACGAAGCTAACGTCACCGTTCGCAAGGTCGTCATCGTCGTTCTCCCAAGGGTCGGAAAAGGGACGGGTCGGAAAAGGGGGCACAATTATTTATTCTCAAGGCCAAGGTTCCTTCACGTTGAAAACAGTTCCCCTTTTTCACGCCGTGTGCCGTGCATTCCGCACACGTGTGCGGACTACTTCGTCGCCCGCAAGGAAATCAGGCCTTCGGTCGGACTGCTGGCCGTGGCGTAGAGTTTTTTGGGAATGCGGCCGGCAAGATAGGCCAATCGGCCCGACTCGCAGGCCAATCGCATCGCGCGGGCCATGTGCAACGGCTCTTTCGCGTGGGCGATGCCGGTGTTCAACAAGACGCCGTCGGCGCCTAGCTCCATCGCCACCGTCACGTCGCTGGCCGTGCCCACGCCCGCATCAACGATCACCGGATACTCGGGATCGTTTTCCTTCAGATATTCCAGGCAAATGCGAATGGCGTTCGGATTCAACACGCCTTGGCCAGAACCGATCGGGCTGCCGGCGGGCATGACGCTCGTCGCGCCGGCCTCCTTCAGCCTCTTGGCGACCACCGGATCGTCGCTCGTATAAACGAGTACTCGAAAACCTTCGGCCACGAGTTTTTCGGTCGCGGCAATGCTGGCCACGGGGTCGGGCAACAACGTGCGCTTGTCGCCCAAGACTTCGAGCTTGACCCAATCGGCGCCGGGATTTTCCATTTGCGAAAGGATTTCGCGGCCCAAGCGAGCGACGCGGATGGCGTCTTCCGCCGTGAAACAGCCGGCCGTGTTCGGCAAAATCGTGTAGCACTTCGTATCGACGTAATCGAGCAGATTTTTGCCCTCCGCGTCGATCAACCGCTCGCGGCGCACCGCCACCGTGATGCACTCCGTGCCGGAAACGTCGAGCGCCTCGCGCATCGACGCGTAGCTGGAATACTTGCCCGTGCCGACAATCAAACGGCTGGAAAAAACATGGCCCCCAATTCGTAATTCGTCCGGCATGACGCGCTAACCTCCGCCTACCAATGTAACGATTTCCAATCGGTCACCTTCGGCCAACCGATGTTGCGCGTGACGCTGCCGAGGAACGAGTTCGAGATTGACTTCGACCGCGACCGGCTTGCCGGCGAGTTTGAGTTCGTCGAGCAGCGCGGCGACGGTTGCGTCGTCGGCGAGATTGCGCGTTTGATCGTTGACGACAATCCGCATGATTTTATGGTTCTATCGCCCGGTTGCTACCGAGAGTGTCCGGCCGGCACCATATCTTCACCGCCGGGGCCCGGCCGGAATCGAGCGACGTCGACACATGCCAGCGTGCCGCTCTGTGCCTGGTAGGACTTATAATTCGAGGGCGCCCAGGGGCAGACGTAGGCGGCGACCTTGCCGGTGGTAAGCTCGGCCACGTAACACGTCGCAGCGCTGGGTTGCAACTGACTGCCGCCGGCGCGCCGCAATGTGGCGATGCCGGTGACCAGCATAAATTTCGGGTTCTTCTGCACGTCGACCTTCAGGTCGTTGGCCGCATTTGCGGTAAAAAGGCCGTTCCATTTGCCCTGTTTGCCCAAGACCATTGCACGAAGCTCGCCGGTGAGGAAGTCGAGGAAGTAAACGGCCTCGACCTCGTTGTCGAGCGCGCCGGTGGCGATGGCGAAAGAATCGACGCGATCGGTGGCCATGGCATGCACCGACGTATGGGGCCAAACACCAAGCCCTCCGAGGACCAATCCAGCCGCCAACGCAACTCCAACGGCGATACACCAACAATACGGTTTCCAGCGTGTCATAACGGCCTCCTCCAAAGGTTCAATAAAATTGGATCGCGGACGCGGGTTTCCCAAGAAACGTCGCCCCCAGGAACTAAATTTCCACGTCCAACCTATCGTAACCGGCCTTACGACAAATTGCCAGACGAAATTTTTTCGCCAGCCTCTTGCTAGAATGTTCAAATCCTCCTATAACCGTCTTTGTGCTTTGTCGCGGCATGAAACGGCGTTTTTTGGGCTGGAAAGCCGGCCATTCTTGTGATTCATGTCGTGTGAAACAAAAAAAGCCCCTATTCATTCGCGAGGACTTCCGTTTATGGCGACTACCAGTGTGGCTCAGGTTGCACAGCAAAATCTGACGGCAACGCCCGCCTCTAGGGCGACGATCAACGTGGCCTTGATTGGGCAGGGTTTTATGGGGCGTTCGCATTCCAACGCCTGGGGACAAGTGGCAAAGTTCTTCAAGCCGCCCCTGACGCCGGTCATGCATACCGTCTTCGGCCAGCCCGAGGAAAACCCCAAAATCTTCGCCGCCAACTGGGGCTGGAAAAACGCCTCGACCGATTGGGAGCAGCTCGTCCGTTCCCCCGAAATCGGGTTGGTCGATGTGGTGACGCCGAACTTCATGCATGCGCCCGTCGCCAGGGCCGCCATCGCCGCCGGGAAGCCGGTCGCCTGCGAAAAGCCGATCGCCGGCACGCTGGCCGACGCCCGCGAAATGGCCAAATTGGCCAAAGCCGCCGGCGTCAAAACCTTCGTCTGGTTCAATTACCGCCGCTGTCCGGCCGTTGCCTTGGCCCACCAGCTTGTTAAATCGGGAAAGCTGGGCAATTTATACCATGTTCGCGCTGCCTATCTTCAAGATTGGGCCGACGAATCGATTCCGTTGGTGTGGCGATTTGACAAGAAGCTGGCCGGTTCCGGTGCCCACGGCGACCTGAACGCCCATATTATCGATATGACGCGATTTGTCACCGGCCAAGAAATCACCGAGGTTTCCGGCGCGATTGCCGAGACGATTATCAAGGAACGCACGCTGCTCAGCGGCATGGGCAAGGGCAAAGTCACGGTCGATGACGCCGTGTTGTTCCTTGCCAGGTTTTCGGGCGGTGCAGTTGCCAGTTTCGAGGCCGCCCGGCAAGCCGCCGGCAATCGGAACCACAACGGGTTTGAGATCAACGGCTCGAAAGGTTCGATCAAGTTCAATTTCGAGCGGATGAATGAGTTGGAATTTTACGATGCCACGTTGCCACGTGCCGTTCAAGGCTGGTCTACGATCATTGTCACCAACAGCGACAACCATCCTTATGTGGCCAATTGGTGGCCCGACGGTCACCCGATCGGCTACGAACACACGTTTACGAACGAGGCGTACGACATTCTTCGGGTGTTGGCCGGCGAGTCGCCGACGGTGCCGCTTCCCGATTTTGAGGATGCCTATCAAACGCAGCGTGTTTTGGAGGCCGCGTTGCTCTCGGCCGAGCAGCGGCGAGCGGTGAAGATGGAAGAAGTGGTATGAGAAGAGGGGACGAGGTGCGAGAGGTGAGGGGCGAGCGAAGCAAAAGCTACTTGACGCTTTTTACTAGCCCCTCGCCCCTAAACCCCAGCCTCTAAGGTTATCCCCTGCGAGTCGCGAACGTCCCCTTTGCGGCTCGCACACAGTGCGTCGCGCGACGAGGGCGTCATGGGCAGAAGGACTCTGTCCATGACGCCCATTTTTCTTGTGGCAATTGCGAAACCGCCGGCTTTGCCGTACAATCTTTCGGCGGCTCTTTTCTTCGTCCTTGCTGTTTTTTGGGGCGCCAAATTCGATGCCAGAAAATTATAACCAGTACGACAACCCCCTTTTGACCCGCTATGCTTCGCCCGAAATGAGCGAATTGTGGAGTCCGCAGCGGAAATTCAGCACATGGCGGCGGCTTTGGGCGGCCCTGGCCGAGGCCGAAGCGGAACTCGGGCTGCCGATCAGCCGGCGGCAAATCGAGCAACTCCAAGCCCATCTCGACGACATCGATTTCGCCGCCGCCACCCGATATGAGCAAAAACTTCGGCACGACGTGATGGCCCACGTTCACGCCTACGGCGATTTGTGCCCCGACGCCCGTGCGATTATTCATTGGGGCGCCACGAGTTGCTACGTGACCGACAACACCGACCTGCTGCTTTTGCGAGAAGGTTTGCAAATGATCGGCCGTCGCGTGGCGGCCGTCGTCGATTCGCTGGCCGGGTTTGCCGCGAAATACCGCGATCTGCCGTGCCTCGCCTTCACGCATTTGCAACCGGCCCAGCCGACGACCGTCGGCAAGCGGGCGTGTCTTTGGGCCTATGATTTCGCCGTCGATTTGGCCGAAATTGAGCATCGCGCGGCGAGCATCCAGGCGCTCGGCAATAAAGGCACCACCGGCACGCAGGCGAGTTTCTTGGAATTGTTTCACGGCGATCACGAAAAAGTGCGGCAGTTGGAAGCGTTGGTTTGCCGCAAGATCGGGTTCGCCGCCGCGGTTGCCGTCAGCGGCCAAACCTATTCGCGGAAGATCGACTCGCAAGTCTTGGGCGTGCTTTCCGGCGTCGCCCAAAGCGCCCACAAAATGGCCACCGACTTTCGGCTGCTGGCTAACCGCAAGGAATTGGAAGAGCCGTTTGAAAAAGATCAAATCGGCTCGTCGGCGATGGCCTACAAGCGGAATCCGATGCGGAGCGAGCGAATTTGTTCGCTCGCGCGGTTTGCGATCAGTCTCGAATCGAGCGCGGCCCAAACAGCTTCGGTCCAGTGGCTCGAACGCACGCTGGACGACAGCGCGAATCGCCGATTGACGTTGCCGCAGGCTTTTTTGGCGATCGACGCCGTGCTGATCTTATGCCAAAACGTGACCGCCGGCTTGGTCGTCTATCCGAAAGTGATTGCCTCGCATTTGGCCGACGAGTTGCCGTTCATGGCGACGGAAAACATTATGATGGCGGCCGTGGCGGCCGGCGGCGATCGGCAGGACTTGCACGAGCGGATTCGCCGTCACAGTCAAGTGGCGGCCGCGGTGGTGAAAGAGCAAGGCGGAAAGAACGATCTTTTGGAACGCCTGACCGGTGATTCGGCGTTCGCCAAGGTCGATTTGGCCGCCGCGACCGATCCGCAACGCTATGTCGGCCGCGCCCCGCAACAAGTCGATGAATTTTTGGCCGAGGTGGTCGAGCCGATTCGCCGAAAATACGCCGGTCTGGCGGCGCAGATGGCGGAGGTTCACGTGTAACCTCTTCGCCTCATTGACGCGGCGGGAGAAAAATGACAACATAATAGGCTGCTGGGGTATCTGGTCGCGCATCTCAAGGGGGTTCGCCATGCATATTGCAGGAATGGTGCTCGGTTGCTTGCTGTTGGGGGCCAATGCGGAAAAACAGGCCACCCCGCCCGAACTCGTCGCCAAGGCCATGACGTTGCCGGCCGGCGGCACGCTTTCCGGCCAGCCGCTGACCATGCTGTCGGCCCTGAGCAGTTCCACGACAGACCGCGACCGGCAGTTGAAAATCATCCATGCCTATTGGCAACTGGCCGAAGCGGCGGCCAATTATCATTTCAGCCGGGATTACGCCCAATCGCTCGACAATCTTAAATCCAGAAGCTTCGGCGACGCGGCGTTGCGGTCGGCGACCGCGTCGGCCGAGGCGCAGATTCAGGAATCGGCATCGGCGGCCGTGCTGATGCAGCATGAACTGGCCGAATTGATGCATGCGCCGGCCGGGCAGCCGCTTCCGTTGCCGGCCGATCCGCCATGCGTCGGCGCGTACGACACGAAGTATAAGGAACTGTTCGCCCAGCGAACGCCGCCCGGCGCGGCTCGATTGAACGAGCGAATCCTGCCCATTCAGCGTCAGGCGATTGACCAGCGGGCCAAGGCGGTCGATTTTGCCGAGGACGCCGCACGGGAAGACTATCAGAACATTCAAGACGCCGTCGCCTGTCGCCGCGATCTGTTTGAGCAGCAAAAAGCCTTTTTTCACCTGACTCGCGCTTACAACTGCAACATCGCCGACTACGGGCTGGCGGTCGTGCCGGTGGGAACCGACGTGCAATTGCTGGCCGGAGTGCTCGTCGGCGCGTCGAAACAGCCGGCCGCCGACACGCCGACATTGGCGCCGCCCAAGAAAGCAAACGAGCCGACGCCCGCTCCGCCCAAGCAGCAATGG
Organism: uncultured Planctomycetaceae bacterium; assembly: GCA_964635765.1. GTDB lineage: Bacteria > Planctomycetota > Planctomycetia > Pirellulales > Thermoguttaceae. The sequence continues at coordinate 8,356 of CAZWNM010000050.1, forward strand.
CAAACGAGAAAACCGGGCGATTTTCAGCCGGGCGGTTCGGGCGGCAACCTCGCGTCGGCCGATGCGACGACGCTGCTTTATCCGACATTGACCACCGCCGCGCCGGTGGCTAAGGCGAGGCAATTGACCGCAACGCTCCACGGCAATCAATCGCTGCCGGCCGGTTTCGGCAAGCCGATCCGACTGGGCGATTGTTTGCAGCGGAATGCCGACGGCAATCGGCGAGCCGTGATCGACGCCTATTGGCTCGTTCGGCAGCGATCGGCGCAGTATTTGGTTCTCGACCAGCAGGCGAAGTGGTTTTCGGCGCTCAAGGACATGGCGTTCGAGCGTCGCCAAACCAATCCGACCGACATGCTTCGGCTTCGCGCAGCCCAGATGGCGGCGGAAGCGGCGACGACCGAAGCCCGCGTGGCGCTCGTCGAGGCTC
>CAZWNM010000051.1:0-8752 GCA_964635765.1 uncultured Planctomycetaceae bacterium
CCGCGTCGGGGATTCCGTCGCCGTCGGTATCGACGTCCCATTGGCCCGCGCCGGGCGTGACGCCGTCCCAAGCCGGATTAAAGTTTGGATTGCTGCCGGTGAAGTTCGGATGCCAGCCGGTGTCGGTGCCGCCGCCGGTTACCGTAACCGTGTTGCCTGAAGCAGCGACGATGTTAGTCGAGGTTCCTCCCAACGGCCGAGCCATGACGTTGCGAAGCGTCGAGGCGGTGAGCGAACTGGCCATATAGCGTAGCAGCGCAGGCCGGTGCATCGAGGGCAGCGTCGTCAGCGTGCCGCTCGTGAAAGGAAGGACGGGAGGAGCATACGTCTCGAAGGCCAGGAGCATGTGTTGAACGTCGGCGGCGGTATAGTCGGAATTGGCCCCGCCCGGCGGATTGCGGATGTCTTGAGCCGTGGAAAAAGGCTGCAAGGCCAGCGCATCGCTGAACGTGCCGCCGACATATTGGTAGTCTCCGTTTTGGCTAACCCAATTGCCGCCGGTCCAACCGAAGCCCGTGCCGCTGAACGGCGTGCCGTTGATGGTGAACGTGGCGCCCGTCGGCGGGAAAGCGCCCTCGGGAAATGTAACAAATTGCACGACGCCGCCCGGGCCGACCGCGACAATACGCGTGCTTTCTCCGACCAGCGATTTTTGCAAGGCCGAACTGCCGGCCGGCACGCTCGTGATCGTCAACACGCAGCCGACATGCCGTGCCAGCGTCGCGTTGCCAGCCGCCGTCGTCGTGGTGGAACTGCACACCGTCATATCGGTGGTATTGATGGTAACCGTGGTCAGTTGCGGAAACGTCGAAAGCTGGGAGGCCGCGCTCGAAAGCGTTCCGACGACGCACTCGTAGCCGTACATGGTTTCCAGCAGGCTATGGGCGCCCATGACCGATGCGGCGTTCGACGTGCCGCTGGTGGGATCGGTGGCCGGGCCGCGAACGACTTGCCGGAACGCCTCGTCCAAAAGGCTTTTCGCCGAATCGGTCGTCAATTCGATCCGCTCGACGGTCTCGGCGCTTCGCCGCGCCTGGCTGCTCAGCAGCACGAACGCGACGGCGATGAGTCCGAAAATGGCCAACAGCGCCAGCACCACCAGCAGCAGCACGCCTTTGTGGGGATTTTGGGATTTTGGGATTTTGGGATTTTGGGATTTTGGGATTTGGGGATTGTAGAATGAAAATTGAGCGCGGGACGACCGATGCCGCCCGCTCACTTCGTCTCGCACGCCTTCCGTCAAAACTGCGTGCATTTTCATCCCGGCAACAACCGATGTTCTGTTCCGTTGATTCATGATCTCCACTCCTTTTTTTCTAGCACGCCGTTGCCCTTAGAGGGTACAGGGTTCAGGGTTTTGTGCGAAACCGCAAGCGATTTGCCAATCCCTAAATCCCTAAATCCCCAAATCCCTACTCGTCCGTCATTTCGACCATATTTCATCGTTGTCCAATTTCACCGTCGCCGTATACACGCCGGTGACGCCGGGAATGACCAACAGCGAGGCGTTCGTGCCGCCGTACCAATCTGGCCCGACCAGCGTCATGCGAGTTTGACTGATGCTCGTATCGTATCCGATGCCGACCGCACGATACCAGGTGTATTGCGTACCGCTAGTGTTATAAAGCAAGGCCCAGTCGTTGTTTTTTAGGGTGGTAGTGCCCGCCGAGCCCGTTGTGGTAAAACCGATGCCGCCATAGCCGATGGCGTTATCGCACGAGCCGCCGGACAGCACGGTTTCGCCGGCTGACGAAAAATCGCGTCGGTTGCAAACGACGGCCGCCACGTTATACGTTTGCCGCTGAGATATCGGCTCGACAGCCGACGGCGACACGGTCAGAAACCACGAAAACTTCCCGTCCACTTGCTGCGTGTTCGAGACCACCACGGGCATCGGCCGCGTGCCATTGGTTGGTGCGCTGCCGCTGGTCATATCCTTCGGCATCGCATACGTTAGTTCGTCTTGCCACGTGAAAATCGACTGGGCCGTCGGCGTTGTCGTGCTGCCAAGCGTTGTGCCCGATCCCGGATACGTTTGCAAATTGATTCGCGACATTCCGGCAAGCGTGGTGTTGGTTGGATTGTTCACGAGGCCCAAGGGATCGATGAAGAAAACATTGGTATTGCCAGGCGACGGCGCCCAAAGGTTCGGGTCGAGCATGCGTCGCACTTTGACTTCGCGCATGGCGGCGCGGCCGCAGGCGCCGGTGCGGTCGGCGATTTCGGTTTTCATGAGCGACAGTTTTCCGATCGGCAGCAGCGCCGCCACGCCCAACACGCCGATCGAAAGAATGGCGATCGAGATCAGAACTTCAATCAAGGTGATGGCACGGCGCAAGGGATTAGGGATTTTGGGATTTTGGGATTTTGGGATTTTGGGATTGGACGCGAAACGAGCGACGGCTGAACGGCTGGAGCGTTTGCCGTTCGGAATGGGGCAATAAGCGGTCCTCACGCAAAGGCGCAAAGGCGCAAAGAATGAAAGAACATATTCCATTGCGCCTTTGCGCCTTTGCGTGAGTTGTTTGATGCGGTTGCTAATCTCTAATCCCCAATCCCTAATCCCTCTCATGCTACTGTCCTCCCTTTCCCTGCGCTTGGGCGGCAAGCGCGCGAGAGTCGGAAACCGTGATCGGCACGCCGCCGGTCGAGGCGGCCGAAACCGGCTCCGTGTTGACCAAGCCCGTTTGCGGATTGATCGTGATCCACAGGGCGTTTTCCATATCTTGATAATTGGCCCAACTCGACTCGTTGCCCTTCGCCGGCGCGCTTTGGAAAGTTGGACTTAGCCCGACCCGTTCGCGCTTGCCGACCATGAGATAAATCGCGTCGGTGACGGGCGAGGGCGTCGAGCCGTAGTAGATGCGATCGACCGAGCCGTTTGGCGAAAACAAGACGGTGAAATCCATGCTGGCATTGCTGGTCGTGTTAATTGTGTTGGTGCCGGCACAATCGGTGGTAGCAGTGCCTGAATAATACAAATCGACGACGCTGCCGGCGGGCAATTGCATCGGCGAGGCCAAGTGCGGCATGGGGGCGGGAAAAATGCGGAAGGAAACCGTGCCGGCGGTCGTCCACGGCATCATTCGCACCTGATTCGTGTCGGCCAGGGTCACTGCCACGCTGGATACATTGCTCAAGTAGCCGGTCGTGGCATCCACCGAACCGCTCAACGCGCCAGTAATCGCATACAACGGCCCTTGAGCGTTGAATTGAATCAGATCGTTGAGCCGTATCATTGAAGGAAGCAGGAATTCAGGCGTACTGTTCGTACTCGAAGAAAGGAAGGTCACGTTCGCGGTGGTCGAAGTCGGAGATGTGGCTGTAATTGTGGCCATCGACGTTTCCGACACGCCGCAATAGCACGGCGGCACTTCGCACTGATCGGCATTGAGGGCGCAGGGCACGGTGCCGCCGCTGTTCGCAAGCACGCGGAAGATGACGCCGCAAGGCCGGCCGGTTTCCATCGCGCGATTCCGGGCGGAACTCAAATACACGTTGATCGTTCGAGCCGCCTCGCGCGCCCGCCGCGAATCTTTTGACATCTGCATCCGCGTTGCGCCCGCCACGACCAGGATCATCATGATCGCCACGACGACCATCATTTCCAGCAGCGTGAACGCGGAGGGACGAGGGGCGAGGGGCGAGGGACGAGAGAAAGAGGGATTGGGGATTAGGGATTGGGGATTAGGAGGCATGGAAACGCAATAGCCGGAGGCGAACAGCCTCCGGAAAACGCGGCGGCGTGGGCGTTCGCTTCCGGAGGCTGTTAGCCTCCGGCTATTTCTTTCATGACGCGGGTCGCCGACGTATCGGCCGTCGCCGCCCGCCGCCGAATCGATCGCATTGTGCCGATGGAGGATTTCCATGTTACCGCGCCTCGATGTGATGGTTCGTGATGTTGTCTTGGAAATCGGTGAAGGTGCCTTTTCCCTGATTATCCGACGCGGAACCCATTTTCGCAAAACTACTGCCGCTACTCCAATCAAGCTTTCCTTGTACCGATGCAAAACTAAACGGAGTGCCGCCGGTGCCAATATCCAATCCCGGTTCGCCATTTGGGCCGGCAGAATAAATTAGCGGGAAAAGCTGATATGCCTCTGTATCCATCCGTCGCGGATCAAATGGATCGTGGTGGTTGACTTTGTCCGCCACTTGAATGTCAGAATACTGAGAAAACCCCGGTGCCCAGCGAAGGAAGCTAATCGGCCGGCCCCAGCCGTCCAAAAATTCCAACAGACCATCATTATCGGTGTCACCAATTTCGGCCTGGGTGAATTGCTCCATGTCTTCGGGCGAACCAAGGCTTACGATCATATAGAGCATAGCCGCAGGGCCAGCAAGTTTATTGGCCATAGCAGGGCCAGGATCGTGATAGTGGGCTGTGTAATAACTGTTATAAAGTGTCATCAACGCGGGACGCTGCGGTATTGAAGCTGTTTTTCCGGAAGGGAGTGTGATCGTAATCGGACCGTCAGTAATATCGTCGATCCTGTCCGGCATTTCCATTCGCATGAGATCCCGAATAGCGTAAAGGCGAGCCGTTGCGGCGTCCGTTGGCGTTAACCCACTGAGGTCTACCGGCACTCTGCGGTACATGTAGGACTCGTAGCGGCGCATGATGATGGCGTTGAGTTTGGCGATGGTGGCTTTCGTGGCGGCTTCGCGGCCCATCTCGCGCACGCCGGTCAGCGCGCCGAGGGACATCGCCGCCAACATGCCGATGATCGTAATCACGACCAAAAGCTCCGTCAGCGTGAAGCCGGAGGGGCTAGGGGCTAGGGGCTGGGGGCTAGATTCACTGACCACTGACCACTGACCGCGGACCACTAATTCTCTAGCCACTGACCACGGACCACGGACCACTAATTTCTTTCTCATGGCATCACCTGTTCCGTCGCACGTTCTTCGCTCGCCGCCGACGCCGCGTGGACGCGGCGGCTAAACATCCCGCCGGCACTCGTCCGAAACACAGGGCGCTTACGCACCCCGCTCGCCTCTAGCCCCTAGCCTCTAGCTCCTAGTCCCTAGCCTCTAGCCCCTTTTTTCAGCCGCTCAACTTGGTAATCAGGGCGATCAACGGCATGAACAAGGCGATGACGATAAACCCGACCATGCCGCCGAGGCAAATAATCAACAACGGCTCCATCAAACTCATGAGGCTTTCGGTAATGACGGCGACTTCGTCGTCGTAGGTGTCGGCGACTTTATAAAGCATTTTGTCGAGTTCGCCGGTCTCTTCGCCGACGTCGATCATGTTGACGACCATGTCATCGACGATGCGTTTGTTCATTTTCGTCATGTAGATGAGCGTGGCGATAAGTCCGCCGACGACAATGGCGCCGCCCACGCCGCATACCCAGGCCGGATATCCGAAGCCGACGATGCCATTCATGATCAGGCCGAAGAGTGCGCCGACGGGCAGGCCGAAAAACGCCCAAAGGAACGTGGCGCACGGCATGTTGAACGGCGGCAGGGAATTTTCCTTCATCGGCTTGGCGATCGATTCGCCGTCGCGAATGGCGTCGTTGACGGTTTGGAAGAGTTTTTCGAACACGGCGTTGCCGGAAGTTTCTTTGGTGATATGCAGCGATTCGATGATGGGCACGCCGCTGGCCACGAGCGTGCCGAGGGTTCGCGTGGTTCGCGCGACGACGTTTTTTTCGACCAAGGGGCCGAAGATCGGCATTTTCAGCGTGAATAAGTCCCAACCGCGCCGGCCGGCCTGAAACTTGCGTATCAATTTTATCGTCAGCCAAATGCACAACGGAATGCCCGGCAAGAGATAGCAATAGTTCACGACGTAATACGAGGTGCTGATGAGCGCGACGGTGAGGTCGGGCAGCGTGGTATTGAAATCCTTGAAGATTTTTTCGAACTTCGGAACGATCTGCCACATGATAAAGACCAAGATGCCGACGGCGAAGGTGACGACGGTAACCGGGTAGACCAACGCGCCCTTGACCTTGCGTTTCAACGATTCCGACCGTTCTTGGAACTCGGCGAGACGTTGGAGAATGACTTCGAGGGCGCCGCCGGCCTCGCCTGCTTTGACCATGTTGACGTAAAGCCGGTTGAACGCCTTGGGGCTTTTCGCCATCGATTCGGAGAGGGTGGAGCCGCCCTCGATCTCGGCGCAGACGTCGATCAAGGAGTTTTTCAGGGCGCCCGGCACGGATTGCTGCTCGAGGATTTTCAGGCTTCGCAAGATGGGCAAGCCGGCGTCTTGCAGAATGGAAAGCTGACGGGTGAAGGTGGTCAGATTTTTCGATTTGACGCCGCCGATGGCGAAGGATTTTCCCTTGCGGCCGTCTTTTTCCGTGGCGGCTTTGCGGCTCTTTTTGACGGCGAGCTTCGTGACGAAGTAGCCCATCTGCTTGATCGTGGCTTGCGCTTCGTCCTGATTCGACGCCTCGACGACGTCCTTGATCTCCTGACCGGTTTGGTCCATCGCCTCGTAATAATAAGTCGGCATGGTTCCGTTCCTTAAAAGAAAGTTCCCTATTTCGTCGAACCCACACAAGCACGCGGAGCCGCGCTCCGCCGCTTCATGCACTAATTTCTAATTTCTAATTTCTAAACAATCTCTAATTTCTAATCCCCAAATCCCCAAATCCCTAAATCCCCAAATCCCTAAATCCCTAAATCCCTCGCCACTCGCCCCTGGAAAACAGGGCGCTTACGCACCCCGCTCGCGTCTCTCCTACGCATCGGCCACCGTCTCGCGGACGACCTCCTCGATCGTGGTAACGCCGCCGAACACTTTTTCCAAGCCCGATTGTCGGAGCGGCACCATGCCGGTCTGCAAGGCCAAGTCGCGAATCTGCTGCGTCGATGCGCCGTGGTTGATCAACTCGCGAAGCTGATCGTTGATCGGCATGTACTCGAACAAGCCGGTTCGGCCCTTGAAACCGGTGTTGTTGCAAGCGGCGCAACCGCGGCCGCGATAAAACTTTTGGTCCAACACGTCCTCGGGCGTCAGGTCCAACTGCGCGAGCAACTCGGCGCTCGGGGCGGTCTGCTCGCGGCATTCCTTGCAAATTCTCCGGACCAGCCGCTGGGCCAATACGGCTTCGAGCGTGGCGGTGAGCAGGAACGGCGGCACGCCCATGTCGCGCAACCGCGTCACGGTGCTCGGCGCGTCGTTGGTGTGCAACGTGCTGAAAACCATGTGGCCGGTAAGCGACGCCTGCACGGCGATTTCCGCCGTTTCCAGGTCGCGGATTTCGCCCACCAGAATTTTGTCGGGGTCTTGCCGCAAAATCGAACGCAAACACTGCCCGAACGTGTTGCCGATCGCCGCGTCAATCGGCATCTGCACGATGCCCTCGATGTCGTACTCGACCGGGTCTTCGGTCGTAATCAGCTTGTCCTCGATGACGTTCAACTCGTTCAAGGCGCCGTACAGCGTCGTCGTCTTGCCGGAGCCGGTCGGCCCGGTCACCAATACGATTCCGTTGGGCTTGCGAATCACCTCGCGGAACGACGCGAGGATGCCCTCGGGCAAACCGACGACGTCGAGATCGAGCATGACCACCGAACGGTCCAAAATGCGCATCACGACGCTCTCGCCGAACATGGTCGGCAAGATGCTGACGCGAAGATCGACCGGATGCCCTCCGACGGTCAACGGAATGCGGCCGTCTTGCGGCAGGCGGCGTTCGGCGATGTTCAAGTTGGCCATGACCTTGATGCGCGTCGTAATGGCGAACGCCAAGTGACGCGGCGGCGGCACCATTTCATACAACACGCCGTCCGACCGAATGCGAATCTTGAACTCGCTCTCGAACGGCTCGAAATGCAAGTCGCTGGCGTGTTCCCTGATCGCCATCAACAGCACCATGTTCAACAATTTGCGAACCGGGGCGCTGTCGGCCAACGCCTCGGCGCCGGCGAGGTCCAAGATGGGATTCTTCTCCATCGCCAACGAGGCCGACGCCAACTCGGCGTCCTTCTCCATGTCGGAAATGATCTTCTCGACGCTCTCGCCGACCGCGGCGTAATAACGCTCGAGCGCCTTGAGCATCTCGCGCTCGGTGCAAACCATCGCCTTGATGTCGCACCCCAAAAAACTCCGCAACTCGTCGATGATCGAGAGCTTTTGCGGATCGCACATGGCGATCGTCAGCGTGTTGTCCTCGAAACCAAGCGGAATAATGCGGTAAAGCTGGGCCATCGGCTCGGTAATGTGGGTCAACACCTCGACCGGAATCACCACATCGCTCAGACTGACCACCTGCATCCCCATCTGCTCGGCCAAGCCCTGGGCCAACTGATCGTCGGTGATCAAGCCCAGCCCCATCGCGATCTGGCCGAACATTTCGCCGGGCCGCTGCTGCTGCTCCTCCAACAGCATCTCCAACTGTTCCTCGCGCAGGAAGCCCAAGTCGACCAAAATCTGACCGATGCGCCGAATCGCCATGAATTATCCCCTTAGCTTGCTTTTCTCTTTTGCGCCTCGCTCCTTCGCCTCTTCCTCATCCTCGAACATTCCGCGCTCGACCTGCGCGATTCTCGCGGCCAAGTCGTCGGGCATGTTCGCCTTCATCAAGATGTCATGTTTCTCGACAACGCCGTCTTGCCAAAGCTTGAACATGTGGTCGTCGAGCAGTTGCATGCCCTTTTTCGTGCCCGTCTGAATCGCCGACGTGATGCGGAACGTCTTGTTTTCGCGGATCAAGTTGGCAACGGCGGAATCGACCACGAGCATTTCGTAGGCCGCCACGCGGCCGCCGCCGACCTTCGGCAACAA
>CAZWNM010000052.1:0-8606 GCA_964635765.1 uncultured Planctomycetaceae bacterium
GGCGACGGCCGCATCGCGGCGATTCGACGCGCCCACGGCGCCGCGCTCAACGTGGTGCAGTGCGCCGGCTCGATGATTCATCTGGCCAAGACGATGGAAGAGCGATACAGCATCCCGTTCATTCGCGTTTCCTATTTCGGCATCGAAGACATGGCGAAGTCGCTGTACGACGTGGCCGACAATTTTTGCGACGTGGAAATGCGCCGCAAGGCCCAAGATTTAGTGCGAGCCGAAACGGCGGCGATTATGCCCGAGCTGCGGCGTTATCGAAAAGCCCTGGAAGGACGCCGGGCGGCCGTTTACACCGGCGGCGCATTCAAGGCGTTTTCGCTGGTCCGCTCGCTGCGCACCTTGGGCATGAAAACCGTTTTGGTCGGGTCGCAAACCGGCAACCGCGAAGATTACGCACTGCTCCGTGATTTATGCGACGAGGGAACCATTCTGGTCGACGACACCAACCCGCTGGAGCTTTCACGGTTTGTGCAAGAAAAAAACGTTGATTTGTTTATCGGCGGCGTTAAGGAACGCCCGATCGCCTTCAAGCTCGGCATCGGTTTCTGCGACCACAACCACGAGCGAAAAATCGCCTTGGCCGGTTTTCAAGGGATGCTCAATTTCGCGCGGGAAGTGTACGGCTCGGTGATGTCGCCGGTGTGGAAACTGGTTCCGCGGCGGCAAAGGAGAGCCACGCCATGATCGCACGACCCCATCCGATGGCCGAGCAGGCTTCGACGGTCAGCCGCAATGCGTGCAAACTCTGCGCTCCGTTGGGCGCTTGCATGGTATTCCGCGGCGTCGAGGGCGCGGTGCCGTTTTTGCACGGCTCGCAAGGCTGCTCGACGTATATCCGCCGCTATATGATCAGCCACTTCAAGGAGCCGTTGGACATCGCATCGTCCAACTTCAGCGAGAACTCGGCCATTTTTGGCGGGGAGCACAATCTTCGCCAAGGGCTGGAAAACGTCATTCGGCAATACAATCCGCAATTGATCGGCATCGCCGGCACGTGTTTGGCCGAAACGATCGGCGACGACGTGGCGTTTTATCTTCGCCAAATCGTGGCGGAAGCCGCCAGACGACCGGTCGCCGACAGCCCGCTGCCGGCGCTGGTGCATGTATCCACGCCGAGTTACGCGGGCACACACGTCGAGGGTTTTCACGCGACGGTTCGCGCGTTGGCCGACGCGCTGGCCGAACCTGGCCCGCGTCATGCGGCCGTCAACGTGTTGCCTGGCATGGTGTCGCCGGCCGACCTGCGGCACCTGAAGGAATTATTCGCCGCGTTCGGCATCAAGCCGATCATGCTGCCCGACTATTCCAGCACGCTCGACGGACCGATCTGGGACGAATACCAAAAAATACCGCCGGGCGGAACGCCGATCGCGGCCATCCGCCGCATGGGCAGCGCTCGGGCGACCATCGAGTTCGGTGCCACGTGGGATCGCGAGAAAACCGCCGGGGCATTGCTCGAAGAGCGATTCGGCGTGCCGCGCCACGAGTTGCCGCCGCCCATCGGAGTGCATAATACCGACCTGCTTACCCACCTGCTCGCCGAGCTCTCGGGCCGACCGATGTCCGGCAACATGCTCGACGAGCGCGGCCGGCTGATCGACGCGTACATCGACGCCCATAAATATGTGTTCGGGCGAAAGGCGTTGCTCTATGGCGAGCAGGATTTGGTCATCGGCGTGGCGTCGCTGCTTGCAGAAATCGGCGTTATTCCGGCGTTATGCGCCTCGGGCGCGAGGACCGGCCGGTTGCAAAGCCTGCTCGATGCGATCGATTCCGAGTTGCCCGACACGCGGCTGGCGTTGGAAGGGGCCGATTTCGCCACGATTGAAACGCATGCCGCCGACATGGGCCTCGATTTGGCCATCGGCAGCAGCAAGGGCTATGGCGCGGCGCGAAAATTGCAGATTCCGCTGATTCGCGTCGGTTTCCCGATTCACGACCGCATTGACGGCCCGCGTGTGTTGCACGTCGGCTATCGGGGCGCGCAGCAATTGTTCGACCGCATCGTCAACGCCTTGATCGGCGTCGCCCAAGACGCATCACCCATTGGTTACAGCTACATGTGACGGCGACAATCATGCTCGACACCACGCAACATCCCTGTTTTAACGACGCGGCTCGGCATCAGTTCGCGCGCATCCATCTGCCGGTGGCGCCACATTGCAATATTCAATGCAATTTTTGCCACCGGGAATACGATTGCGCCAACGAAAGCCGGCCGGGCGTGACCACGGCGGTGCTCTCGCCGCTCCAGGCCATGCGCTATTTGGAGGCCGTGCTCGAAAAAGACCCGCGAATCGCCGTGGTTGGAATCGCGGGGCCGGGCGACCCCTTCGCGACGCCCGACACGACGATGGAAACCCTGCGATTGGTTCGCCGGCGTCATCCCGAAATGCTTTTGTGCGTGGCTTCCAACGGGCTGAACGTGATGCCCTACGTCGCGGAGTTGGCGGCGATTGAAACGAGCCACGTCACGATTACGGTTAACGCCGTGGACCCCGACATCGGCGCGAAGATTGTCGCCTGGGTGCGCGACCGGAAGCGGATTTATCGAGGCCGCGAGGGCGCCGAGCTGCTTTGGAGTCGCCAGGCGGCGGCCATCCGCGCGCTCAAGGAGCGCGGAATCACAGTGAAAATCAACACGATTTTGGTGCCCGGCGTCAACGACCAACACGTCGCGGAAGTCGCGCGGCGGGTGTCGGAGCTTGGGGCCGACATCGCCAACTGCTTGCCGCTGTATCCGGTGGCCGAAACGCCGTTTGCCGACATTGCGTCGCCGTCGCCGGAAACGGTGAAAGCGATTCGCGCGGAGGTTGCGCAGTTTTTGCCCATCATGGAACACTGTACGCGATGCCGGGCCGACGCGGTCGGGTTGCTCGGCGAGCCGATGCCGTCGGACGTGCAATGGTGTCTGTTGAACGCGGCGGCCTCGCCGGCGAAGTCTGCGGAACATCGCCCCTTCGTCGCGGCGGCCACGCAGGAAGGCGTGCTCGTGAACCAACATCTCGGCGAAGCGGAACAGATCGCCGTGTTTGGACGGAACGAGGAAGGATTTTATCTGGCCGATACGCGGCGGGCGCCTCCGTCGGGCGGCGGCGCACAACGCTGGCAAGCCCTGGCCGAAACGCTCAAGGACTGCCGGGCATTCCTGGTCGCCAGCGCCGGCGATTCGCCCCGCCGCGCGCTCGCCGACGAGGGCATTAATGTCATTATGATGGAGGGGCTGATCGAAGACGGACTAGACGCCGTGTTTCAAGGCCGGCCGGTTCGATCGCCCCAGCGAACGCATCGGTGCGGCAGCGGCTGCGCCGGAAGCGGAATGGGCTGCTCGTGATGTTGTTCATGATCCGCGATAAATTATTCTTTGACCTAACCGAAAGGAGAAACCCCATGCACAAGCCGCAATATCATTTTCTCGTTTGCAACAGCTTTCGCGCCAACGGCGAACCGCAGGGCGTTTGCAATAAAAAAGGAGCCGTCGATTTGCTGCAATATTTGCAAAGCGAAATCGCCGACCGCGGCATCGACGCCATCGTTTCGACGACGAGTTGCATGAACGTCTGCGAAAAAGGCCCAATCCTGGTCGTTTATCCCAATGCCCTGTGGTATCACGAGATCACCGAACAGAAGCTCGACGAGATTCTCGACGGCCTGGAGTCGGGCACCCCCGACCCGGCGTTGCAAATGGCGTAAATCGAAAAATGCCGATCATGGCCTCGAAAATGAAACCCGCTGAAACCTGGCTGGTCGATACGACGCTCCGCGACGGAGAGCAGGCGCCGGGCGTGGCGTTCTCACGGTCCGAGAAAGTCGCCGTCGCGCAAATGCTTGCCGACGCCGGCGTGCCGGAATTGGAAATCGGAACGCCGGCCGCCGGCGCCGAGGAAATCGCGTCGATCCGCGCTGTCGCCGGTCTACATTTGCCATGCCGCCTGACCGCATGGTGCCGAGCGGTGCCGGGCGACATCGATCTGGCCGCCGCGTCCGGCGTCGCTGCCGTGCATATCTCGCTGCCGACCTCCGACATTCACCTGCGGGCGATGAACGAAAGCCCGGCCTGGGTTATCGAAATGATCGGCAAACTCACGGCCTTCGCCCGATGCCGATTCGACTACGTATCGCTCGGCGCACAAGACGCATCGCGGTCGGCTCCCGACTTCCTGGCACGCTGCGCCCGCGCCGCGCGGCATGCGGGGGCTGATCGCTTGCGGCTGGCCGACACCGTTGGCGTTTGGAATCCCTTCCAGACCCACGCTGCGATTCTGGCGATCAAAAATGCCGTCCCGGAATTGCCGCTCGGCTTTCATGGGCACAACGATCTCGGCATGGCGACCGCCAACTCGCTGGCCGCCGTTCAGGCCGGCGCCGCGAGCGTCGATGTCACCGTGAATGGACTCGGCGAGCGGGCCGGCAACGCGCCGTTGGCGGAGGTGGTCATGGCCTTGCAGTTGACATTAACGCAAAATTGCGGAATCGACGCCCGGCGATTGTGCGAACTCTCGACGCTTGTCGCCCGAGCGTCCGGCCGACCGATTCCCACCGATCAACCAATCGTCGGCGACGGCATTTTTCGGCATGAGTCGGGCATTCACGTGCGCGGCCTGCTGGCCGACCGACGCACCTATGAACCCTTCGCCGCCGAAAGCGTCGGCCGCCGCGATACGGAAATTGTGCTTGGAAAGCATTCCGGCGCCGCCGCCATTCGCCACGTTTTGGCCGAAAAGGGCATCTCGGTCGACGCCGAGGAAGCGGCCGCGTTGTTGGCCGGCGTGCGTGCCGCCGTTTCCAGGGCGAAGGCGGAAGCGTCGCCGGCGGCCTCGCTTGCAGGCGATTCCGCAAATCGTGTTTCGTATCGTTCCGCAACTTCGTGAACTTCAGGGGCAACAGACAAGGAGAGATAAGATGACTGTTGAACTGGTCGGCGTCGCCGATTCGGAAAAACGCGTTTTCAATAAATTGCCGGCGTTGGTTCGGACGAATCCGGCCGAAACGCCGCGGGAAGGCTCGCCCGAGGGCGGCTACCGCTGTTTGATCGCCGAAGTGGACGACCATCTCGTGGTTTGGGACTTGGGCGCAAAGGGCGGCACGTTTGTCAACGGCGTGCCCGTGGTGAAGGCGACGCTCAACATGAGCGACACGTTGCGGCTCGGCGATCGCGAGTTTTCCGTCCGCTACCACGAAGAACCGCACCGTTATTTATTGGGATTGCGATGTTAAAAACGCGATTTTGGATTTTGGCCGTGCCATCGCTGCTGCCGCTCTTTTTGCTATTGCCGATCGCGTTATTGGGCGACGGCAAGCCGTTGTCAAAAGCCAATGGGCCGTACGAGACCATCGAGGAAGACGCGAACCAGCGCGGCCGCTGGGTGCGGCACGCCGACAAAATCGCGCTCGTGCGAGCCTTGCCCCGGCTCCGGCCTCGGATCGGAATGACCGGCGAAAAAAGCCGCACGCCGGGCAAACTCTATCTCGTCGGAGGCGGTGACTTTTTTTGTTCCACGGCTCTTGCCTTTTCGCATCACGAGGTATAATTGCTTGTCATCTCAGACAGTTAGGCTTTTTGACGAGAAAGGTGATTCCGATGAAACTCAGCGCACGCAATGTACTCCAGGGCACGGTCAAAAGCGTTACAGACGGGGCGGTCAACACGGAAGTGATCGTCGAATTGCCCGGCGGACAAGAAATTGCCTCCATCATCACAAAAAGTTCCGCTCATAGTTTGGCGTTGGCCAAAGGCAAGAGCGTTTATGCGGTCATCAAGGCCAGCAGCGTGATATTGGCCGTCGATTGAGTTGCGACAAAACGCGGAAAGGGTATTGCGACATGCGAACGTGGATGGCCCCGTTGGCGGCGATGGCGTCTCTTGTTTCGGCCGTGCTGCAACTCGGCTTTGTGTCGGCCGCTGATAATGCAGGCACGGACAAAAAGACCATTCAGGTCTTTGCCGCCGCGAGCACCACGAACGCAATCCGCGAAATCAAACGGCAATTCACCGCGGCGACGGGCGTCGAGCTTCGAGCCAGCTTCGGGTCGTCGGCGACCTTGGCCCGGCAAATCGCCAACGGCGCCGAGGCCGACGTGTTTCTCTCAGCCGATGTGAAATGGGCTGACGACTTGGCGCAAAAAGGCTTAGTCGCCCGAAAGCGAAATCTTTTGGGCAACCGATTGGTCATCGTTGTGCCGGACGATTCCAAACTGAGTGTGACGAAGGCGGAAGACCTTGCCGCGTCGCAAATCGTGCATATCGCCATGGGCGAGCCGAAGTCGGTGCCCGCCGGAAAATACGCGCGAATAGCGCTGGAAAAACTTGGCTTGTGGGAAAAAGTGAAATCGAAGGTTGCCGCGGCCGACGACGTTCGCAACGCCTTGACCTACGTCGAAACCGGCGCGGCCGAGGCGGGAATCGTGTACGCCACGGACGCCGCGATCAGCCGGAAAGTGCGCGCGGCCGCCGAAATACCCGAGTCGCTCACCGGTCCGGTTCGCTATCCGGTTGTGCTTTTGAAACGCGAAAAGGACGCGGCGGCCGCCGAATCTTTTTACAAGTTTCTTTCCTCGCCGGAATCGCTCAAGGTGTTTCGGAAGTATGGATTCAGCATTCTCAACGATTGATGTCATGATGTCCGCGGAAGAATGGTCGGCGTTGCGGCTGAGTTTTCAAGTGGCGATGTGCGCCGCGATGGCGGGCCTTCCCACGGCCGTCGCCATCGGCTATTGGCTGGCCCGAAGCCGATGCGCCGGCAAATGGCTGATCGAGGCCGCCGTGAATTTGCCGCTGGTCCTTCCGCCGGTGGTGACGGGCTATATCTTGCTGGTGCTGCTTGCGCCGCGCGGACCGATCGGCGCGATTCTGCAAAACTTGTTCGGCGTTAAAATCGTCTTCACGTGGTGGGGCGCGGCGCTGGCCTCGATGGTCATGAGCTTTCCGCTGATGGTCCGCGCCATCCGCTCGGCGTTTCAATCGATCGACCCGCGGTTGGAAATGGCGGCCCGAACGCTCGGCGCGAGCCGCGTGACCGCTTTTTTCACCGTCAGTTTGCCGTTGGGCCGCCGGGGGATCGTCGCCGGCTGGATTTTGGCCTTCGCCCGCAGCCTCGGCGAATTCGGCGCGACGATCATGGTCGCCGGCAATATCGAAGGCCAAACCCGAACGATTCCGCTGGCCGTCTACACGTTGGCCAACGAGCCGGACGGCATGGGCCAAGCGTGGCGGCTGGTGGCCCTTGCGATTTTGCTCTCCTGCGGCGCGCTGGCTGCGAGCGAACTGCTGGAACGGAGAAGCTCCGAACATGTCCGCGATTAGTTTTCAATGCCGGCACCGCTATGCAAGCGGTTTCGAGCTCGATCTCGCGTTCGAGATTACGAGCCGGTTCACGTCGTTGTTCGGGCCGTCGGGCAGCGGCAAAACCAGCGTGCTTTCCATCATCGCCGGCATGTTGCGACCGCAACAAGGCTGCGTCAGACTGGACGGCCGCACCCTGTTGGATATCGCCAGCGGCGTCTGCTTGAATCCCGAACGCCGCAATGTCGGCGTCGTGTTTCAAGACGCTTTGCTCTTTCCGCATCTGACGGTCGAACGCAATTTGCAGTACGGCCAGCGGCATCGGCGCCGGCCGCGGCGCACCGTGACGTTCGCGCACGTCGTCGAAACGCTCGAACTCGGGCCGCTCTTGCAACGTTATCCGAAAAATCTTTCCGGGGGCGAAAAACAACGGGTATCGCTGGGCCGGGCGCTGTTGAGCGGGCCGGACTTGCTGATGATGGATGAGCCGCTGGCCTCGCTCGACGATCCTCGCAAGGGCCGCATCCTCGCCTATTTGGAAAGGGCCGTTGCCGACTGGAACATCCCGATCTTGTTCGTCACGCACAACCAGGCGGAAGTCCGGCGAGCCGCGGAATGGGTCGTGGTCATCGATAACGGTCGTGTGGTTTGCGCCGGCACGCCGAACGAGGCTCTCGCGCAGCCTGGCCCGCTGGTTTGGACCGATTCGACTGGGCCGGTGAACTTGTTGCGGATTTCAAACATCGCGTCGGCCGACGGTCGCGTGACGGCCGCCATCGGCGACCAACGGCTCATGCTGCCGGTCGACCAATTGCCGCCCGTGCCGCCGTCGTTCGTGCAATTTCGTCCGGCCGACGTGATTCTTTCGCGCGAGGATGTGACGGGCCTGAGCGTGCGGAATCATCTGCGCGGCCGCGTATGTCAAGTGATGGCGGTCGGCAACGCTGTTTTCGTCGCCATCGACATCGGGCAAATTCTCTGGGCCGAAGTCACGCCGCAGGCGATAGCGGAATTGCAGCTCGCGCCGGACTCGCAAGTGGTTTGCCTGCTGAAAACGCAGGGGCTGACGCTCGTTCCGTAGTGTAGTAATTCATAAGTGCGGACACTTTTGGCACGGCAACTGTTTTCGCCTCGTAGGGGTGTGTGACAATAGCCCAGCAGTTTACTGCTGGGGGAGGAAACGCAACCATTTTGTTTGACAAGTCCCGTAGGGACGGCCGAAATGGGACGCCAGAGGTTCGACCGTCCCTACGGGACGGAGGTGGTAACGAGGCACGTCCTTCCTACCCAGGGCGATTGCACCATAAGTCAT
>CAZWNM010000053.1:0-8604 GCA_964635765.1 uncultured Planctomycetaceae bacterium
TTCTTCGTTCGTGAAGGCGTTATAATGAGCACCCATTTCGTCGAACTTGCGGTTCACGTCGTCGGCCGAGCGGGTGGGCGTGCCCTTGAAAACCATGTGTTCGAGAAAATGGCTGATGCCGGCCACGGCGTTGTTTTCATCGCGCGCGCCGGTCTTGACGAAAAACCCCAGGGCCGTCGAATAGGCCGCGTCGTTGCATTCCGCGACGATTTCCAGCCCGTTCGATAACGTATGTTCGAGAAATTGCATGGCGATGACCCCAAGCGTTTTTGTGGGAAAAGCAGCCGTTAGTGTAACATGCTTTCCACCGGAAAAGAACGGGCAGGCATGGAAATCGCGTGAAAATCGCGTTTTTTCAACGAACGCCGCCGCTTGGCTCGCGGACGATGTGCGGCGTAATCAGAACCAGCACCTCGTATCGCTCCATCTGCTCGGAAGTCCGCCGAAATAGCCCACCCACCAAGGGCAAACCGCCGAGCGACGAAACTTGCGTCGTTACCGTGACCGGCTGCTTGCGAATCAGGCCGCCGATCAATACGGTTCGGCCGTCGGGGGCCATGATGTTCGTCGTGGCTTGCGTAATATCCTTGTTCGGCAGCACAAAACCGCCTTTCAGGTCCACGCTCCCGTCGGAAAGCTCCGGATGCACCTCCATGCGGATCAGTCCGTCGCTGGAAATGAAAGGCCGCAGCCGGAGTTGCACGCCGGTGTCGAGAAACGCGACGTTTTGCTGCCCGGCCGATTCCGCCGCCGACCGGCCGACATAGCCCTGACGCCGGCCGATCTGGATTTCCGCCCGTTGCTTGTTCAGCACCATCAGCCGCGGATTGGCGACGACGCTGACGTTTCCCTCGCATCTCAAGGCATCGAGCAAGACGTACGGATGGGTGTCGAAAAAGCCGATTTTCAAACCGGCGACTGCCGACGGTTCCGTGGCCGAATCGGTTCCGGCGCAAACGGCCGTACATCGGCAAAGCCGGTCGAAATTGACGCCGCACGGGTCGGTTTCGGCGAGTTTCACGCTGAGAATCATCGCGTCGATGGCCACTTGCATCGGCGGCACATCGACTTTTGCCACAACCTTGTCGATCTCGGCAATCGCCGATTCACGATCGCGGACCACGAAAACCTCGTTGCCGGCGAAGCGGTCTCCCCCGACGCCGGAATCATCGGCGGCAATGCCGATGTCGGCCGGCGTGGAAACGCTCGCCGCGCCTTGGGGCGAAAGCAGCGGCTTGACCAACGCGATCAATTCCGCCGCCCGCACATAGTTGGTGCGATACGTCCTTACGGCGATCGGGTCTTGCGTCTGATCGGCAATTTCGAATTCGCGGGCCGTGCCGACGAAAAGGAACTTGCCTTCGCGTCGGCTGGCGTAGCCGGTCGATTTCAGGATCGCATCGAGCGCACCGGCCGTATCGACGCCGCTTAACGTGGCGGAAACCTTGCCCTCGACGTTCCGGCTGACGAGAATATTGAGATTGCCTTGTTCGCCCAACAGCCCGAGCACTTCGCGGATGTCTTCGTTATAAATATGAATCCGCAGTTTGCCGTCGCCGTCGTTTTGGACGGTCGCCGGCGATTTTGGCGGCTTGGCCGGCGGCGCCGCCGAAGAAGGAGCCGGCGCTGACGTTGAAACCGCTTGCCGCGCGTACATGGGGCTGGGAATGGTCAAGGTCGGCCCTGGCGACGGCAAATTCACCGGCACGTCGATTTTTTTGATCTTCTCCGGTTCGACAGCGTTGGTAGCCGCTTGCAGTCGAACAGGCCGCGGCTGGGTCGCAACGTTCGAGTCTTCCCGCGGCTCGGCGAGCGCGCCCACGCATACGGCAATGCTCACGCCCGTTGCGGCGAACAAACCAAACCATGCTAGGCGGCTGAACGTATTCATCGGTCTTCCATGACGCGGAAACCAGTGGCCAGTGGTCAGTGACCACTAATCTCAATCCGTTCCGACTTTCCAAAATCGGGAATCGTCAACTCGAACCGTTCTCCATTCGCTGCGAGAACCACGCGACGAGGCGCGATTTCGATAAGTTGAAAATGATGAGGCGTCGTGCCCTCGCCTTGAACAACGCGAATCGTTTGGCCAACCGCATAAGCTCGACCATTGATTTGGGCAACGCGCCGCTCGGGTCCAATAACAATTCCGGTAAGCGTCAAGCCAGTCGCCGTGGAAGCCGCGCTCGGCCGAAAAACGTCGTGACGTTCCGTCGCATGTTTCACAGGTGGCAGCAAAATATTCTTTTCAGATGGAAAAGACTGTTGCACTTCCAACGGTCGATCGTCCAGCCTCCCATTGGCGAGTTCGACATCCAAAACCTCGAAGGGATCTCGCTTTTGTTGAAGCGGCAAAGCAGGCATCATGCGAGGGTCGTTCCGCATCCACTCGGCCACTTGCTGCCAAGAAGGCCGATAAGACGTTGTTTTCACTGCCGTCGGCTGCTGCTGCATCGCGACGGGCAACACAGGCACAGACGGCACCGCCGCAGGAGCTTTCGGCATCACCGCCGCTCTATCGCAAGTCGTCTGCCACCACGTCAACGGGTTCCAAAAATAAAAAAGCACCCCGACCACGATACCCAAAGCCGTCGCCTTGCGGGGATCCGTGGCGATTGAAACACACAATTTCTTGCCTAACCTCACTAGCTTCACGACATTATCGCCGATCCAAACGTGCAGATGCCCACGGTCTGGCTCGACTCCTCCCTTTTTATCGGCTGCTTGACATTTTTGGCACAACAGGAATCCTAAGATTTATTGGCAAAGACAACCAATTCCATTTGAAATCGCACATCTTGCGCATTCGCCGACATTTTCTCTAGTTTAATGTATGTTGCCCAGCTTATTATTGGCAACTCCTCGACGCGCCTGAGAAATTCGTAGATTTGCGCGAACGTGCCCGAGCCGTCCACGATGATCGGAACCGCGTAGACTTTTTCATAGGCGGTGCCGGGTTGGGGATCGAATTGCTGGAGTGTCGTGCCGGCGTTTTGGGCCAAGACGTTGATCTCCTGATAAAGCGACGATAGCTCTCGTTTACGCGGCGCCGCTTTTTCCCAATGGGTAGCGACCAGTTTGGCGCGCTCGAGTTCCAATACCGAGTCGGCCATTGCGGGCTGCCGGGCGGCGGTTTGATCGACAAACCGCTGCATCGCCGCCAACTGGTTCCACATGGTCTCGATGCGCCAATTGCCCGGCAACCAGACGCACGTCAAATAGACAAGGGCGGCGGCCGTCAACGGCGCCGTCACGATCCAACTGCTTTGTCGCAATCTGGCGATGCTCATGGTTTTTCCGCGGCTTTCTTCTCAAAGGCCACGTCCTGCCGGCGAGGTTTTTCAATCGGTCCTCGCGGCCCTCGCGGTAAACCGTAGCTCGGCACCACGGTCACGATGGCGCGAAATTGCACGACTCCGCCGCCTCGGCCGTTGTCGATGTTTTTAATCCAATCCAAATCCGCCTTCTCGAAAAAACCGACGGATTCCAAATCGTTGAGATAGCGATACAACATGGAAGTTTCCGCGGTCGTGCCGGTCAGAACGACCGTTGTCGGCACGGCATCCATCTGATTGCGAAATCTTGCCAAATCGCGCTGGGCGGAAATCGGCAGCCCAATCTTGACCTCTTCCCCATTTTTATCCGTTGACGTTTCAGGCGGCTCTCGCACGATTTGCACTTGCTGGAGCGAAATACCGTCCGACATCGGCGCGATCAACGCGGCGAGCAATTGCGTGCGCGGCCAAGGATGCCGCAAATACGTGTACAACTCCGCGTCGGCTTTGGCGATGCAGCGCTGATTTTCGAGTTCGTTCATTTGGGCTTTTCGGCGAACCGCCGCGTCGTAGGCCGGCGCGATCACCGCCAACTCGTCTTGCACGTAATGCCGGCGCCGGTCCTGCATCAGCGCCGTCGCGGCCGTCAATGCGCAAATGACCGCCACCGCCGCGATTTGCACCGTCTGCGACCGTTGTTGACGGCGCTCCCGCTGATGCTCAATCGGCAAAAAATCAATGTCACGCATCCTTTTATCCCACTTCCCGGAGCGCCAAGCCGACGGCGACGTCCCATTGGCCGGCGCGGCCGGCTATCTCGGGTTTTTCGTACGACCGCAACGGATCGCCGATCTCGCACGGCATGTCCAAACGCGCCGCCAGCCATTGCGCCAGCGGTTCCGCCGCCTCGCCGCCGCCAAGCAGGATTTGCGACAACGGCTGGCCGCGAAACGCGACGCTGTAGTATCGCAAACACAGCGATAACTCGTGCGCCAATTTGTCGAGCGTCGGACGAATCGCGTCGTCTACGCCTCTCGCGATTTCCGGGTCGCGCTGCTCCGGCCGACGATCGCCATCGCGACGACGAAGCATTGCGGCGTCGGCGAGCGACAATTGCAGATGTCGCGCGACGGCATCGTCGAAATGCCGCCCGCCGATGTCGATATATTTGACGAACATCGCGTTGCTGCCCCGTGCGATCATCGCCATCGTGTTCGACGCGCCCACGTTGACGAACATCACGCGGCGTTGCCCGTCGGCGTCGCGGCGATGCTGACACCGATAACATCGCAGCACCGCCGCCGGCTCGATGTCGATCGCCGCCGGAGACAGGCCGGCGCGCCTGGCCACTGAAACCAGCCGCTCCAACGCCGGACGATGGCAAGCCAAAAGCACCACCTCGCGGCGAACCGTGTCGCCTTGCTTCACGTCGTCGGCGTCGATGTAACGCACCTCCGCCTCTTCGCTGCTGAACGGAAGCCGCCCGGCGGCCTCGAATCGCACGAGCTTCGCCATGTCGTCCTCGTTGGCCGTCTTCGCAACGCGGATGTTTTGTACGAATAAGCTATCGGCGCCCAAGCAAAGCACGGCGTCGCGCCCGCGAAAGTTGCGGTCCTCGCGGGCCAGCCGGATCGTGGCCGCCAATTGCTCGTCCTGTTCGGCGGGTGTCTTCGCCGGTTCCGGCGGCAAGTCCCAGCGCGCGGCCTCATGCACTTCGGTGCGCGCCGCATCGAATTGAACTAGTTTGACCGATCGGCTTCCGATATCGACCCCGATCGGTCCGCAGCGTTTTCGTGAAAACCAATGCGACATGTTTTTTTATCTAAAAGTCGTGCGATTGACGCAACGAGGAAATATTCCGGCGGCCCCATGAAAAATCAGCGGAAACAAGGGCTACGCAACTATAGGCTGAAGCCGGAAAGCGTCAAACCGACGGTGCCGAGAATGCCCGATTTTTTGTCGCTTTTTCGCGACAAAGCCTGGAAATGCGGCCTGAATGTTGCGTTTTCGCAACATGGAACCCGGATACCATGCCCGCGCTTGCCGTGAGCATGACACCATGTGTTTCCGGTGAGAAAGGCGGCTCATCGCACGACGCAGCGGAAGCGAAGAATGCCGCCTTGGCCGGGCAGCAGCGGATTGACCAGTTCGCATCGCACCACAACCGATTCGCTCTCGTTCGGATGCGTGGAGACCTTCACCGCGACGTTGCATTCCGCGCTGTCGGGCAGGAATTCCAATCGGCCGCTTAGGCTGTCGAGGATCGTCACGTTGGCCAACGGCTGGGGGCCGACGTTGTCGAAACGAAGGGTGAAATCGACCGTTTCGCCAGGCTTGGCCGCCACGGTGGACGCCAATTTGACGAGCTGGAGTTGCGGTTGGCCCGGCGGCAACTCGGCCGTATAAAACGAGAGGCTTTTATCGTATTTGATGGCGGCTTCGGCGAACTTGGAATCCAAAATCACCCGCACCGACTCGATATGCGACCACGCGGCGGCCGCCGTCGCGCCTCGGGCGAGGAACGCCGACTCCGTGCCCTTGAACTTGCCCAGGCGAACGACCGAAAGGTCCTCGTACGGCTTGAAGTGGTCGTCGAACGATCGAAGCTGAATCACATTCGACACCGCGCCGTTGCCCTGTTTGCTATACGCGGTGACGGCGGGCCGCGTGCTGATGCGATCGTCCGGCTGGATGTTCTGTTTCGCCTTGGCTGCAAGTTGCAGCGAGGTCGGAGAGTCCAGTTTCTGTTTTTCGCCAATGCCGTCGAGCCGCTGCAATTCGCCGGCCGCCGCCGGACCAACCACCTGACGCACCGCTGCGAATCGAGGACTGTAGATATGGACCTCGTTGCTCGGCTGCGTGACCGTGCGGCCGTCGAGCGTGTTGTAATGGGCAACGGTGTCTTCGGCGCCGAGGCCGGCGACGCGGCCCTGCTTATCGACGGCGACGGAATGATCGCCCGTGCCACCGTCGCGTAGATACTCGGTTGTGGGCCACGGCTGGCCGATGCCCGGCGGCGCCCACGGACCGCCGATCGCTTGATTTTGTTCCACGCCCTGATCTGGTTCCGCAACCGGCATTTCAGCCGCCGCCAACGCGACGCCGGATGCCTCGACCGGCGACGTTTGCCCTTGTGGGGCCGCCTGCCGCGAAACGATTCCTTGGTTGACCTCGGGACTGCGGCACGAGCAGAGAATCAACGCGCAAACCGCGATCAGCCCCCATTGCCAAGGGTTCAACCGCGGCCGCTCGTTCGATTTCGGCAAAGCAACGTGTCTCATGGCTGTTGCAGGCCCTCGGATGCGTATTTTGTGTTGCCGGCCGGCTGATTTTGCGCCGCTTGGTGTTGCGTAAACGGCATGGCGTTTGGCGGCGGAAGGATTAGCACGTTTGATGCAGCCGGTTTCTCGGCCGCCGCATTCAGTTCCGGCGGATAATCGAGGAACGTCGGCGAATCGAAAAAAAACTCGGGCGTCGGGTCCAGGTCGGGCAATCGTCCGCCGATTCGCAAAATCGCCACCGGACGACCGAGACTGTCGGCCACCGCCAGCGGGTCTTGACTCGGCGACACTTCGAACCAACGTTGCGGCTGCCCCCCGGTCCGCACCGGCGCGGCGCGTTGCGGGTCTTCCAGGTAAATCACGCGCGTCACGAACTTGCCGGCGAGCGCCAGCTTCAGATCGTCCTCGGCGATTTCGACCGGAATGGCAAAACGGCGTTCCTGGCCCTGCGGCGCATAAATGCGGTCGATCACTTCGATGGTGGGAAAGACCTCGGCGCCTTCGGACATGCGGATGTTGGTGACGCGCAGTCGGTAGACCGAGCCGATCAACATGCCGGCCTTCCGCGCATCGGCCCTCGGCGCGTCGAACTGGCTGGCCACCGCCAGTGAAACCAAGGCTCCGGCGGGAGCCTTGATTTCCACCGGCTGATAAAACCCTGGCAACGGTCCGCCCCGCTGAAGCTGCCGGCTACCAATCGCTCCCGGCGGCATGACGCCTTGATGCCAGTAATGCACGCCGGGCTGCTGGGCCGACAGCACCGCCGTCAGACCGAGCCACGCGCACATCAACATCGACATCCCGCCGGCAACTCGTCGTTCGCGACGCGACGCTACAGTTGCTAGACAGCGAATAGATCGGACCATTGTCACGAGTTTTTAATAATCGGTTGAAAAGTTCGTTCTTCACGTTACTTATTGCTGATTGCAGTTTTGCGCGGCTGTCGGCATATTCGTCGCGGCTGGCGCCATGGTTTGCGTCGTGCCGCCGACGACTCGGTCGCTTTCCACGGTCTCGCCGTTCTTGCAACAAGACTTGTCGGCACATTTGCCCTTGACGCAACCGCCCGGCACATTTAGCACATCGACACATACGTGCTCGGTCGGCTTCGGCTTAATCGGGCAGGCAAGGCAATGCCGATAAACAACCTTCTCCAAACCGGCCGGCGCTCCGAGCGGAAGGCACGGCGGACCAGGCAAGCCGACTGCGGTTGCGCACGACGGCGAACCGTATTGCGGCGCCGTCACGCCGACGACATGGCTCATCGGCACGCCAGCGGTCGCATTGGCCTGAATTCCCATCGGCAATGGCGCCGCCGCGGAGCGATTGCAGCCGTTCGGCGTTTGATACGACGCCGGAGCAATTGCGCCTGCTTGCGGTTGTCCGCCGGACAGTTGCAAGTCCTTGTTGCCGATGCGCACCACGGCGAGGATGGCGCCGCGATGGCTGGCTTCCGTGATCGGGTCAACGCCCGGATCAAGCCGCGTGCTGACCAACGTGCCGACGCCGGCGACGGCCAATTCCTGGAACTCGGGATCAGGCAAGTAAATCACCTTGGTCACGAAGTTGCCCGTCATCACCTGGTCGAAGTCCTCGTCGGTGAATTCGACGGGGATGGCGTTGTGCGCCAAGAAGGCCTCGGTGCGCGGCATGGCCGGGCCAACTTCCAACGAGGGGAAGAGTTCCACCCCCGGACGACCGGGGATGTTGGCCAGCTTCAGCCGATACATGGCCCCCTGCGGAAAGTTGTAACGAGCGGGCGCGACGAGCTGTTCGGAGTCGAATCGGCCCGGAGCGGTCACGTCCCACTGCACCGTAAGCCCTTCCGGACCGACAA
The DNA here is from genome assembly GCA_964635765.1 of uncultured Planctomycetaceae bacterium. Lineage (GTDB taxonomy): Bacteria > Planctomycetota > Planctomycetia > Pirellulales > Thermoguttaceae. Next base: position 8,394 of record CAZWNM010000053.1, read on the forward strand.
AGTAGATTTGCGACGCGGCCGCCACCGGTGGAACGGCCGGCTGGTATGCAAGCACGCCGGGGCCCGGCCCGTCAACGCCTGGTCCAGGATGCGCCAACATTTCTGATGGCGGCAGGTTGTTGGTGACCGGTTTATGGCAGCCAGCCGCAGCCATAACCATGACGAGTAAACCCACTCCCGTAATCCTCATGGTTTTCCCCCCCTCAATTGA